>JALSPJ010000228.1 GCA_026985995.1 Anaerolineales bacterium | reverse complement strand
CGCCCTTGCGGTGCACCACCACCTTCACCCGCCGGCCGTCTACAGTGTGCACTTCCACCTTGCCGATGTTGTGGGCCAGGTCATACACCTGGCGGGGGTACCACTCCCGCTGGGGGGCCTTACCGGCGAAAGTTTCCTCGAAGGCCCGACGCACGAAGTGGGCCAACATCTGACGGTTGGCGAAGGCAAAATTGGCGGCCGCGTTCATGGCCTGCAAGTAGGCCTGCCCCTCGGGGGAATCGACGGGCGCGGCCACCAGTTCTCGGTCGGGCAGGCGAATGCCGTATTTGTGCACCACTTTTTGGAAGGCGCGCACATAGTCGGTGCAAATTTGATGCCCAAAGCCCCGGGAACCGCAGTGAATTTGCACGGCCAGCATTCCTTCTTCCAGGCCCATGACCCGGGCGGCTTCCTCGTCGTAAATGCGCTCAACCACATCCACTTCCAGGAAGTGATTGCCGGCGCCCAAAGTGCCCAGCTGGGTGCGGCCCCGCTCCTTGGCCCGGGCGCTCACCTTGTCGGGGTTGGCGTTGGCCAGGCGTCCGCCTTCCTCGGTGCGGCGCAGGTCTTCGGGGTCCGCGTAGCCGTGCTTGAGGGCCCAGCGCGCGCCCTCCGCGGCCACCTGGTCCAGCTCCCGGGTTTTGAGCTTCAAATGACCGCCCTTGCCCACGCCGCTGGGGCAATAGTAATCCAGCGCGGTGGCCAAATCGTCCAGGTAAGGCTCGGCCTTGGCATAGGGCAGCTGGGTGGCAAGCAGGCGCACGCCGCAGTTGGAGACCACGAAAGTGTTGGCCACGAAATTGTGGTCATCGTGGGCCACGGTGAGGTCGTAAACGGGCCCGGTGTGTTCCACAGGCGTCTTTTCCACCACCACATCCCACACCCAGGCCGCGTCAGGGGGCAGGCCCTCGCGGGCCCAGGCGTCGAAGGCCTCCCAGGTTTGGGGAACCGGCACGGGCGCGGCGGCCGCGAGGGCCCGGCATTGGGCGTAATGGGTCCACCGCAGGGCCTGGGCCAGGGCTGCGGGGTGGAATTCCACCCCCACGGTTTGCCACAGGTGCACCGCGTTGGCTTCGGTGGGCTCGAAGCCCAAACCCACCACAATGCCCTCGCCGCCGTTTTCCTCCGCGGCCAGCTGGGGCGGCAAAATGTGCGCCTGCACGCCTAAGTCGGCCAGCAATTCGGCCAAATGATGGAAAATCATTTGCATGGGATGGGCCCAGGCATACGGCACGGTGAGGCGCAGGGGCGGCTGGCGCAGGCCCTCGGGGGTTGGCTGCGGCAGGGGCAGGGTGAGGCTGAAAAAACCGGCCAGGAACAAGCGGCGCACCCACGCGGGGGCCCGCCGCACCCACAGGGGCACGGTGGCCGGCAGATGGGTGCGGTCGTCGAGGCCCACGCCCAAATACGCGGCCAGGTAAAGGGCCACGGGGTCGGTGAGCAGCAGCGCGTCGGCGGCCTCACGGCGATGGCTCCAGCCCAAAGCCTGCAGGTCGGCCTGCACCTGGTCGAGCACGGCCGCGGGCGCGCGCAAGCGGGTGGCCGTGGGCTGCACCTGGGCCCGTTGGGTGTACAGCGCGGCCAGGGCAAAACCGGCCAGGCGGGCCAGCCGGGGCAGGGCCGGCGTGTTGCCGCGCAAGGGCAGCAGCCCGGTCTGGCGCATGCGCCGGGTGAGGCGCTCGATTTGCCCGTCCGAAAGCCCCTGCCGCTGCAGGAACGCGACCAGGGCCTCGGGCACGATGATGGCCGTATCGGCCGGTTCCGCATAAGGCACGCCCCGGAAGGGATAACGGGCGACCCGGGAACCCACGGCCAGGCGCTCCACGGGCACCATGCCCTCGGGGGTCCACACGGGATGGTCGCCGGTGGCCTGCAGCACCGCGCCGCTCAGGGTGCGCAGCCGAAAGAGCCGTTCGCCCGGCTTGAGGTCCCGCTGCCAAAAGCGGGTGACCCGGGTGGCCGCGGCCGGGCCGGCGTGCAGGTCCAAAGCCAGCACGGGCGCCTCCGCGGCGGCCAAAGCTTCCAGGGGCCGGGTGTAACCCCAGGCGTGCAGCACGGGCGTGTCGCCGGGCAGGCAGTTGATGTCGTAGCCAATGGCGCCGGGCGAAATGACGCCATCGCGCACCCGGGTGGCCGCCACCCCGCCGATGGGAAAGCCATAGCCCTGGTGCACATCGGGCATCACCGCCACCCAGCCCACCACGCCGGGCAGCGTGGCCGCGTTCATGGCCTGCACCAGGGATTTGTCGCCCATGATGGCCTCCAACATGCGGCGGGTGGCAAAAACCCGCACCGGCACCCGCATGTCGCTGCGCAAAGTCTTGGGGATTTCCCATTCGTAGTCGCTGAGGCGCTGCAAATCCTGCACGCGGAGGTGGGTCATACACATTCCTCCGTAGGGTGGGGTTTGGGGGAAAGGCTCCGCGCGGGCCGAGGCGGGCGTTAGACATCAAAAGTGATGGTCGCCCACCAGCCCCCGGGGCCCTGGACCACCCGCAAGTTGTGGTAAGTCACGGCTTTGATTTCTTTTTCTTGCCCGGCAATCGGGCGGCCCTGCAACCGGCCCTGCACCTGGGTGGGGGTGGCATCGAGGTGAAAATGCTCAAAGGCCACGCCCTGGGTTTCCAAGATGAACAGCAGCTCGGTGAGGAAGTCCACCAGCAGGCTTTCGGGGTCCGGCGCGGTCAGATGCAGGCGGTGCGTGTGCTGGGGCCCTGCTTGCCAGCGCAGCCGCAGCAGCGCGTACATGCCGCGCGCGGCCTGTTCCAGCAACCCCGCGAAAGTGGGCGCCCACACTTCGATGGCCCAATCCGCGGTGTGCTCGATTTCGCGAAACCCTGCCGGGGTGGAAAACGGCGCGCCCGCAGCCATGGTACCTGGATTATACCAGGGCCCGGCCTTTACGGCAGGCAGGCATGATATTCGGCTTCGGTCACTTCGTCGGTGCGGAACAGCGTCCACGCGCCCTCACCCTGGGGGGCGAAAGTCAGGGTGATGAGCAGCTCGCTGCCCGAGAAGTCGAAATCGGGGGCGTAGACGAATTGCTCCCAGCCGTGGACGAAGACTTCCAGGCGCTCGCCGCGGCGGCGCACCAGCCAGGGGCCGTAAGCCGTGAGATGCACATCGCCGTCGATGGGCCGGCCGTCGCGGGCATAAGCGCTGGGCAGGTCGCGCTCCGCGTTGACCCCGAGCACGGGGTCATAGCCCTGCGCCAGGGCCGGGTAACGCTGCCACAGGGCGGTCAGGTCACCCTGCAGCACCGCGCGCTTGCGGAGGTAGAAGTATTCGAGCACGCGGGGACGCAGCTGCGCGGCCAGGTCCGGCTCGGGGCGCTGAAACCCGGCCGGCAGGCAGGGCCATGCGGCGCTGCGCTCATGGGCGCGGCGGGTGACGCCACTGCGACCAAGCGCGAAACCCAGCCCCAGGCCTGCCAGCAGCAGCACGGCTCCGCGGAGGAAAGCAAACATGCGCCTACCACGCATCATCAGCCTTGCCTCCACCCATGTTGGCCCAGGCCTGGGCCCAGCACGCGGCGCCCCGACCGGGCCGCCTGTGGGATGTCTCACACGGAGACACGGAGAACACGGGAGAGGGGGAAGAAGTTAGAGGTTGGTGGTTGGAAGTTGGCAGTTGGCGGTTGGTGGTTGGCGGGGGCCGCGCTTGCTCCCTGCTGACTGCTGTCTGCTCATTGCTGTTTGCATCCGCGTCCATCCGCGGCTTCACCTCGGGCCCAGCACGCGGCGCTCGGTTTCGTCCATACCGCGGCGTCAGGCGGCGGTATCCTTCGTTTCCGGCTGCTTGCGCTCCTCTTCGGACCGATTTTGGCGAAAATCCACGAAGCGATAGCCCACCCCGTGCTCGGTCAAAATGTACTTGGGGTTGGAAGGGTCCTCCTCGATTTTCTGACGCAGGTAGTTGATGTAAAGGCGCACATAATGGTGCTCGTCGCGATATTCGTAGCCCCACACTTTGCGCAACAATTGCTCGTAAGTCAGCACCCACCCCGCGTTTTTCACCAGGTGATACAGCAGGCGATATTCCGTGGGGCGCAACTTGATGGGCTTGCCGTCGACCCAAACCTGACGACGGTCGAAGTCGATTTTGAGGCGGTCGTCCACTTCCACCACATCGTGCATCACCTGGTTGGCCAGCTCATAACGCCGCAACACCGCGCGAATGCGGCTGACCAGCTCCCGGGGGCTGAAGGGCTTGGTGATGTAGTCGTCCGCGCCCAGCTCTAAGCCGCGCACGATGTCTTCCTCCTCCCCCTTGGCCGTGACCATGATGACGGGCACATCGCTGACCTCGCGAATGAGGCGCAACACCTCGAAGCCGTCCATGTCGGGCAACATCACATCCAGCAGCACCAAATCGGGCAGGTCCTCCCGCACCCGCTTGAGGGCTTCGGAACCGTCGTAGGCGGTGAGCACATCGAAGCCGTCGTGCTCCAGGTTGAGGCGAATGAAGTGCACGATGCGCTTTTCGTCGTCCACGACCAAAATTTTATAGCGCTTCTTACGGTTTTCCGCGGCCATATGTGCCTCGTCAATCGCGGATGAAGCCGATGAGCTCCTCTTCCTCGCCGGGGAGGACTTCGATGACCGTCACCCGAGCCAGGGGGATGATGATTTTGCTCACATCGGCTTCCAGGTAGTGGATGTCCTTGCCCGACTTACGGCGGGGGTTTTCGACGATGATGAGGGTATCCTGCGGGCCGGGCAATTGCTCGATTTCGCCCATGATGGATTCTTCGTTGGGGATGTGAATCAACACCGTGACAGGGCTCATGAGGCCAAATCCTCCTGGGAGGGGGAAGGCGTTTGCGTGTGCGGCGCGTCGAAGAGCACCTGCGCCTCCAGGTCGGCCCAGCGCACCCAATCGCCATCATGCAGGCGTTTGGGTTCGTGGGGCGTCAGGCGACGGCCGTTGACCCAGGTGCCGTTGGTGGAGCCCAAATCGACGATGTACAACCCACCCCGACGCCATTCCAGCCGCGCGTGCTGCCGGGAGACATGCCGCGCGCCCAAGGCCTGCGCGTCCAGGTCGGGCTGGTGGGTCGCGGTGGGCCGGCCCACCAGCCACGGGCCCGAGCCCTGCAAGGTCACCGTGTGGCCGTCGGGCAGGCGCAGGGTCACCCGGCTGATGGCCGTTTTACGCCGCCGCGACGCGGCCGCCGGCTTCCCGTTGACGGGGCTGGGGCGTTGGGCCTCGGCGCGGGCCACCTCTTCCCACAGGGGGTAGCCGCACTGCTGGCAAAACAACGCGCCGACCCATTCTTGATGTCCACAATACGGGCATTTGAGCATGGCCTGGTCCCCTACTTCGACGGCGAACGCGTGGCGGAACCGCGCTGGCCGCGCTGCCGCGCTTCATACACATCGGCCGGCAACATCAACATGCGCGTGCCAAATTCCAAATCCTTTTCGGCTTCGGGCTCCAGGCGCTGGAACCGCTCCAGGTCCAGGGCTTGCTGTTGCACCCGCCGGGCCATGCGCCCCAACCCACGGCGGTTGAGGCTTTGGGCCAGGTGCGAAAGATATTGCTGGGCTTCGTGCAAGCGGCCATCGCGCCAGGCCGCGCGACTGGCCAGCTGCAGCCGATACCAGGTCAAACGCTCCACCGCATGGCGCACCACTTTGGGCGGCACACTGCGGGGGCCCTGGCCCACATGCACTTCCAGGCGCAGGGGCTCGGTGTAAGGCCGTCCGCGGAAGGGCAAGAACTCCAGCGTGCCGTCGAGCACGGTCCACCGCGCGCCGTCTTCCAGGCGATAGAGGGGCGGCAGCTCAAACTCGGCCAGGGCCAACCAGCGCTCTTGAGGGCCCACCACGCCCAAGGCCACGGGCGGTTCCACCCCCAAATGCGCCACCTCGGGCCCCATGCGATACAAGGCCCGCAGCTTCACCCCCGGGCTGAGGTCAAAGGTGAAGTTCAGCTGCCGCACCCGGGCGTGATGATAGCGCCGAATCAAATCGGGGAACAGGGTTTTGACCATGGACAGGCCGGAGATGAAATGGGTGCTGCCGCCTGTCAGGCCGGTGAGGCGGTCCAGAAAGGCCTCGTTCCAGTCTTCGCCCAGGCCGAAGGCATCGCAAATAACGCCCTGGCGGGCCCACTGGCGGGCCAGATGCAGCGCGCGGGCTTCGTCGCCGTAGGTGCGGCCGTCGGTGAAAATCCACACCAGATGGGGCCCGCGCGAACGCCCGCCTACGCTTTCCACCACGCTGAGCGCGCGGGCGATTTCGGTTCCCCCCTGGGGGCGCACCTGGCTCAAGGCGTGCAGGAAGATGGCCCGCTTGTGCACCGGCGTGGGTTGCAACAACACCGCGGGCCGGTCGTCAAAGGCAATCATGCCCAGCCGGTCCGTGGGGCGCAGCAAGCGCACCACCTCGGCGACCATCTCCTTGACCAGGGCCAGCTTGCCGCCGTTGCGCATGGACGAGGAGCGGTCGATGAGCAGCCACAGGTTGAGGGGCCGGGGCTGCCGGGGCGGGGCCCACGGCGCGCGAATGATGAGGAACGCGTACCACAGCTGGGGCTCTTCCAGGGGCGGGATAAGGGAGTAGCTGACACGCACCCGCACCTGAGGCGCCCGGACGCGTTCCACCGGCGCGGTGCCGCCCATCTCGCTGGTTTCGCTGCTTTGCTCCAAAGTGCGGTCGTAGGCCTGGCGCTTTTTGGGGTTGGAAAGCACTTCGTAGGCCTGCCGCACCAGGAGGAAGTATTCGTGGGCCTCGGGCGCGGGGTTCAAATCGGGGTGCCAGCGCCGCACGGCTTCACGATACGCGGCCCGAATTTCCTCGGGGGTCGCGTTGCGCGAGACGCCCAGCACTTCGTAATAATTGACCTGTTGCGAAAAATCAAAGGCCGACACCGCGCCCTCCCGCGCCGCGAACCGAACTACGGCGCCCGTTTGGCCCGCGTGGGCCGATATGCCACGACGATCACGGAAATGTTGTCGGGCCCGCCGGCGTCGTTGGCCATGCGCACCAGCCGCTGGGCCGCAGCCGAAGGGCTGGACGCCCAGGCCAACACTTCTTGGATGGCCTCATCGGGCACCACATCCCACAGGCCGTCGCTGCATAGCAGCAACATCATGCCCGGGGCCCAACGCTCCAGCGAAATATCGGCCTCGGCCGAGGAATCGCTGCCCTGGCCTAAGGATTTGTACAACACATTGCGATGGGGGTGGCGGGCCGCCTCTTCGGGGGTAAGCTCGCCCATCTCTTCCAGGCGATGCACCCAGGTGTGGTCCTGGGTGAGCAGGCGCAGCTCCTGGGTGAGGGGGTTGTAAAGATAGGCCCGGCTGTCGCCGATGTGGGTGATGAAGAGCCGCTGGTCCAGCGCCAGCACCGCGGTCAGGGTGGTGCCGCCCCCGGGGGCCGCTTCCAGCACCTGGTCCTGCGCCTGGGCCACCGCGTAATGCAGCACGGGGTAAATTTCGGTGGGCGGGGCGCTATCCACGCTCCAGTGCAAATGGGCCAGCAGGTGGTTCCACACATGGCGAGTGAACGCGGCGATGGCCGCGCGGCTGGCGATTTCGCCGTGCAGATGGCCGCCCATACCATCGGCCACGACGAACAACCCTACCGAACGGCTCTGGTAAGTGCCGGTGGCCACGATGGTGTGCGCGGCATACAGGGCGTCCTCGTTGTGCTCCCGCTGCAGGCCCACCGACTGCGCGGTGCCCACCCAAAACTGGGGCGGAAAGCCCAACGCCTCGCTGGGCCAGTTGGCCGCGCTGCTGCCCGTAGCGGACAAAACGCCGCTTTTGGCCTTAGGCGGCCGCGACGGCGCGGGCGCGGGCGTTGCGCCGGCCTTTTTAGCGGGCGTCTGCGACGCCGGTTCCCGATGCAACGAAGCGGTCACGCGTTCCAGGGCCTTTTGGGCCCATTCCAGGAAATCGGCCATAATACACCTTTATACCCGAATTTTCGCCTATGTCAATGGCAAAGCATACAACCGGCCATCGAAAGCGCCGAGGAAAAAGCGTTCGCCTTGCTGGTCTCGCACGGGCGTGGCGGTAATTTCGCCGTTGGTGCGGAACTTCCACCGCAGGGTGCCACTGCGCCGGTCCAGGCTGTAGACGAAGTGGTCCGTGCTGCCAAAATAGAGCGCGTCGCCGTGCACCAGCACGCCGCCGTTGACCTGGTGGCCGGTTTGGAATTCCCACTGAACCTTGAAACGGCGGGTGTTGAGCGCGTAGAGCACGCCGTTGGCCGCGCCCACATACACCACGCCCTCGGCCACCGCGGGCCAGGAAATGGAAGGGCGACCAAAGCGGTGGGTCTGGAGCACCCAGCCGGTTTCCAAATCCACCGCGTAGAGGTGGCCATCCACCGAGGTGAAATAGACCACCCCATCGGCTACCGCGGCCCGGCAGTAGATGCTGCGCCGGGCCCGCACGCGCCATTTTTCTTTGCCATCGGGGCGCACGGCGTAAAAATCGCCTTCCTCGGTGCCGAAGAGGGTCAAATTGCCGGCCACGATGGGCGACGAACGCACCGGCGCACCGGCCGGGAAGCGCCACAACACCTGCCCCCGGGTGGCGTGCACGGCATAAAGATAACCGTCGTCGGAGCCGACGAACACGATGCGCTCGGCCAGCCAGGGTGAAGAATACACCGGGCCGCCGGTGGTGATTTTCCACACCATGGCGGCATCGCGCAGGCGCACCGCGTAGATGTTGCCATCTTGCGAGCCAAAGAAGGCCAGCCGCCCGTCGCTGGCGGGCTGGCTCACCACGCCGCCCTGGGTGGGGAACTTCCAGCGGAACTGGCCGCTTTGGGCATCGACCGCGTAGAGGTTATAGTCGTAGGAACCCACCAGCACCAGGGAACCGACGACCCGGGCGCTGCTGCGGATTTCGTCCTCGGTCTCGAAGACCCACAAGGGGCGTATGGCTTTCGCCGCGTCGTCCTGGGCGGGCGCACCCGGCTGGGGGGGATGCCCGGCCATGACCTGCGTGGCGTCGGGGGCGGGTGGGGGATGCCCGGCCATGACCTGCGTGGCGTCGGGGGCCTCGGGCTGGGGCATGACCTGGGTGGCCTGGTCCCAAGCCGCGGTGGCCATGGATTCGGTGGCGTCGCCGGCAAAAGCAGGGTCGGCCATTTGGGTTTCGCCGGCGGCCCAGGCCTCGGTCCCGGCCGTCGGTTCCGCCTGCGGGGCCATGATGCGGGTGTCGGCCGGGCGCTGCGGTTCCCCCTGGCGATAGGCGCCCTGGTGGTAACGCTGCAGAAAGGCCTCCAGCGCGGCTTTCATCTCGGCCGCGCTCTGAAAGCGGTCCTCGGGTTTGTAGGCCAGGGCCTTGTAGACGATGGCCTCCAGGGCCGGGGGCACCTGGGGGTTGTATTTGCGAATGGGCCGCTCGTGGAACGAAAAAGGCGGCTCTTTGCGGGGGTCGTGCTTGGTGAGCACATGGTGCAGGGTGGCGCCCAAGGCGTAAATGTCGATGAGAGGCGACAGCACACCCCGATATTGCTCGGGCGGCGCGTAGCCCTCGGTGCCAATCATGGTGCCCTTTTGCTCGGGCATGAACACCCGGGCGATGCCGAAGTCGATGAGTTTGACCTCGTCTTGCGGGGTAATCATGATGTTGGAGGGCTTGACATCGCGAAAAATGAGGGGCCGCTCGGCATGGGTGTGCAGATAATGCAACACATCGGCCACCGCGATGGCCCAGCGCACCACCCGGTCGATGGGCAGGAAGCCCTCGGTTTTGCGGATGAGGGCGTCCAGCGTAGTGCCCGGGATGTATTCCAAAATCAGATAGGCCCGGTCGCCCACCGAGAAGAAGTCGTACACCGTGGGAATGGCCGGATGGGAGAGCTGGGCCAGCAGGTGCGCCTCACGCTCGAAGGCCCGCAGCACATGTTCTTTGAGCCGCGGGTTGGCGATGGTCATCTCCTTGACCGCCACTAAGCGCTCGATGCGGGGGAAATGCAAGTCGCGCGCCAGATAGACGGTGCTCATGCCGCCCGAGCCGAGCACCCGGCGAATTTCGTAGCGTTGAAGCAGGCGAGTTCCCGGGGCCAAGGCGGGACGACGAGCCGCGGCTTTGGCCTGGGAATCGGAGCGCGTTGCCTTGTTCAGCGTGGCCTCCTTCCACCCCGGCAAGATAGCGGTTCTATTATACCGCGTAAATGCCCATATTTGGGGGCCTTTTTCGGCGCGATGGCGATGTTTTTCCAGGCCCTCACCCGAACGCCCAGGGCCTTGAAGCCGCGCCCCGCTCTCCATGGCTATACGCACAACCGCCTACCCCGGCCAATAAAAACGGCGAGGCCCCACAAGGAAGCCTCGCCAGCACGGAGGGAAAGGAGGGGAGGATGGAGGAGGTGGTTGACTACCGCTTGGTGTAGGTGGGCGCTTTGCGAGCCCGCTTGAGGCCGGGCTTCTTGCGCTCTTTCTCCCGGGCATCGCGGGTGAGCAAGCCGGCTTTGCGCAGCGCGGGGCGGTGGTCCGGGTTCATCTTGAGGAACGCCCGGGCCAGCCCCAGACGCACCGCGCCGGCCTGACCGGTGACCCCGCCGCCCATGACCAGCACGGTCACATCGTATTTTTCCCGCGGCTCACCCAGCACCACGAAGGGCTGCAAGATGTATTCCACATCGCCGAAGCGGGTGAAATAAGCCTCTAAGGGTTTGCCGTTGACCAAAAAGCGTCCCGTGCCGGGCATGATGCGCACGCGCGCGGTGGCTTCCTTGCGCCGGCCAATGCCTTCGAAATAGCGAACAGTCACGGTCATGGTCGTTGCCTCCCAAAATTAGTCCACTTCCAGCGGCTTGGGCTGCTGGGCTTCGTGGGGGTGCTGAGGCCCGGCATAGACCTTCAGCCGCTTGAGCATTTTACGACCCAGGCGGTTCTTGGGCAGCATCCCTTTGACGGCCAGCTCGATGGCCCGCTCGGGATGCGTGCGCAGCATGTCCTTGAGCGAGGTCTCGTGAATGCCGCCCGGGTAGCCGGAGTGCCGGTAGTACTTCTTGTCTTCCAGCTTGCGCCCGGTGACGCGGATGCGCGCCGCGTTGATGACGACGACGAAGTCGCCCATGTCTACGCCGGGGGTGTAGGCCGGCTTGTGCTTGCCCATGAGCACCGTGGCGATTTTGGCCGCCAACCGGCCCAGGATTTGCCCGCTGGCATCCACCACATACCAGTCGTGGGTGACCTCGTCGGGCTTGGGGTAGTAAGTGCGGGTGATTTTCGTAGTCACGGCTCTTTCTCCTGCCGTTGAAATCTGCTGCCGGCGACCGCTCAAACGGCCGCGTCGGGTTCGTCGTTCCACAAAGCCTGCCACCAGGCCCGAAAGCGGGTTTCGGGCCAGGGCTGTTGCAACTGGGTTGGCGCCTGGGGGGCGTAATACACCGCGGCCAAATACAGGCCTTGGGGCGGCGCCAACACGGCCCACGGCTGCGCCGGGGGTTCCGCCAGGGCCTGCTGCCATGCGGCGAGCGAACGCCGGCCCTGGGCGATTTCCACCTGGGCGGCCACCAGACGCCGCACCATGCGATAGAGGAAGGCGTCGGCGGCCACATCGAAGGCCCACTCGTCGGGGCCCAAGGCATACCACGCGGCCCGCAGCACCGTGCGCACGGGGTTGCGACTGTTGCCCGGGGGCGTGCCAAAGGCCGAAAAGTCGCGACGGCCGGGCAGGGCCTGGGCCGCCTGATGCAGCGCCTCGGCCTGGGGGCAAGGCCACACCCGCCAGGCGTAGCGGTCCCGCAAAGGGTTGCGCCGCGGCGCGCAATACAGGCGATAGACATATCGCCGGGCCCGGGCATCGTAGCGGGGGTGAAAGTCGGGGGGAACCTCGCGGGCGCGGCGCACGACGATGTCGGCCGGCAAATGGGCGTTGAGGGCCCGCACCAACGTGGCGGGGTCGTGGTTCCACGCCAGGCGAAAAGCCATGACCTGCCCCAAGGCGTGCACGCCGGCATCGGTACGACCCGCGTATTGCACCCCGGCCCCCTGCCACCCCAGGGCCCGCAAGGCCCGTTCCATTTCGCCCTGCACGGTGCGCCCCTGGGCCTGACGCTGCAAACCGACGAAGTCGGTGCCGTCGTAGGCCAGGTGGATTTGGTAATGTGCCATGGTTGGTGGTTAGTGGTTGGTAGTTAGTAGTTAGTAGTTGGTAGTTAG
This sequence comes from Anaerolineales bacterium, assembly GCA_026985995.1. Classification (GTDB taxonomy): domain Bacteria; phylum Chloroflexota; class Anaerolineae; order Anaerolineales; family DRMV01; genus JAADEN01. The sequence goes on along the minus strand of JALSPJ010000228.1, from coordinate 15,111 downwards.
TAGTTGGTAGTTGGTGGTTGGTGGTTAGCAGTTGGTGGTTGGCGGCGGGGTTAGCCTTCCACCAGCTCCAAAATGACCATTTCGGCTGCGTCGCCCTGGCGGAACTTCCAGCGATAGATGCGGGTGTAGCCGCCGGGACGGTCGGCGTAACGCGGGGCAATCTCGTGGAAAATCTTGTGCACCAGCCGGCGGTCGTTGTCTAAGCGCGCCGCGACCAGGCGCTGGTAGTGCACCAGCGCGGCCTGGTTTTCTTCCGCGGCCGCGTTGCCCTTTTTGGCCAGGGTGATGATGCGCTCGGCCTCACCCCGAATGGCCTGGGCCTTGGCCTTGGTGGTGCGAATGCGCTCATGCTCGAACAGCTGCTTGAGCAAATTGCGCCGCAACAAACGCCGCGCGTCCTTGCTACGACTGAGTTTCTTTCCGGCCTTTTGATGACGCATGGCTCTTCACTCCGCTTTTTCAGGCTGCCCTTGCTCTTCCGCGGGCAAATATCCCTTGGCCTGCAACTTTTGTTTGAGTTCGTCCAGGCTCTTGGCGCCGAAATTCCGAATGCTCAGCAACGAATCGGGCCCCTTGCGCAACAGGCGCAGCACATCGCCGATGGTGTCGACGCCCGAACGCTTGAGCGCGTTGAACACCCGCACCGAAAGCTCTAAGTCTTCGATGGGAATGTTGAGTTTTTCCGCGCCTTCTTCCTCTTGGGGCTCGGGTTCGGCGCCCATCATGGGGGTTTCGGGGCTCAAGCCGCCCACTTGTTGGAAGTGCGCGGTCAAAATGTGGGCCGCGGCCTGCAAGGCATCCCGCGGGGACAGGGTGCCATCGGTCCATATCTCCAACACCAGGCGGTCGTAGTTGGTCTTCTGGCCCACACGCGCGGCTTCCACCTCGAAATTCACCTTGCGCACCGGCGAGAAGATGGCATCCACGGCCAGCTCGCCAATGGACAGGGAACGGCTGCGCTCCTCCGCGGGCGAAAAGCCCCGCCCCCGTTCGACCACGATTTCCATGTCCACATGGGTCTCGGGGTCGTCGATGGTGAACAGGTAAAGCTCAGGGTTGACGATTTCGACCTCGGGCGGGGCGATGATGTCCGCGGCGGTAATTTCGCCCTCCCCACGCACATCCAGGTACAAATGGGCGCGGTCGCTATCGGCCAACCGCACGCGCAACTTCTTGAGCTGCAGCATCAGCGCCAGCACATCTTCCCGCACGCCGGGGATGGTGCTGAATTCGTGCATCACGCCGGTGATGCGAATGGAAGTCACCGCCGCGCCGGGGAGCGAGGAGAGCATGACCCGCCGCAGGGCGTTCCCCACGGTAATGCCGTACCCGCGTTCCAGGGGGCTGATGACGAAGCGGGCGTAATTTTGCGCCTCGTGTTCGATTTCCACCGTAGGCGTGACCATACCGGCCAAGACATTGGCAATCATATGCACCTCTCACCGAAGCGGGGTTGGGACCGCGCCGCGGCCGCCACCCACCACCAGCCAACAGCCGCTTACCGGGAGTAGTATTCCACGATGAGTTGTTCGTCGATGATGGCGTCAATCTCCCCGCGTTCGGGCAAGCGGATGACTTTGCCGCTCAAATTGTCCAAATCGCGTTCCAGCCAGGCCGGGGGCTTGTGCTGCTCGGCCCACTCAAAGACGATTTCCTGGAAATACTTGCGTTTGCGGGACCCCGGGCGTACGGCCACCACATCGCCCGGCTTGAGCAGCATGGACGGCACATCGGTGCGCCGGCCGTTGACGGTGAAGTGCCCGTGGGTCACCAGCTGCCGGGCTTCGGCGCGGCTGCGGGCAAAGCCCAAACGATAGATGACATTGTCCAGCCGCGATTCCAAAATTTGCAACAAATTCAAGCCGGTCATGCCGCGGCGTTGGAGCGCGATGTCAAAATAGCGCTGGAACTGGCGCTCGCTGACGCCATAGATGCGCCGGGCGCGCTGCTTGGCCCGCAACTGCTTGGCGAAGTCCGACATGCGGGACCGCCGCCGCGCGGCCATGCGCCCGTGCTGCCCCGGCGGATAGGGCTTGCGCTCGAAGGGGCACTTGTCGGTGAAGCACTTGGCCCCTTTGAGGTACAGCTTTTCGCCTTCACGGCGGCACAAACGACAGACCGGTCCGAGATACCTACCCATGAGTGCGCCTCTCTCCTTGGACAAGATGCCGCCCTCGACCCCACCCGGGACGAGGGCCGGAAGCGTGTTCGCCGTACCCGCCGGCCATCACACCCGCCGCTTCTTGGGCGGCCGACAGCCGTTGTGGGGGATGGGCGTAATGTCGGAAATGGACAAAATCTTCAAGTCGGTGTTGAGCAAGGCCCGCAGGGCGGCTTCTCGACCCGGGCCCGGGCCCTTGATGAGCACATGGGCCTCGTGCATGCCCATATCCTTGGCCGCCTTCACGGCCTGCTCCACTGCCAAACGAGCGGCGAAGGGGGTGCTTTTGCGGGTGCCTTTGAAGCCCACGGTGCCACCGCTGGCCCAGGCCACGGTGTTGCCCTGTTCGTCGGTTACGGTGACGATGGTGTTGTTGAAGGTGGCCTGGATGTAAATGCGGCCCCGGCTCACCACGCGCTTGACTTTCTTGCTCCGACGGCGAGATGAACGAACCGAACGAGCCATAACGCTTTTCTCTCCTTGCCCAAAGTGGCAGGATGGGCCCAACCCACCCCGAGGTTACTTCTTCTTCGCGCCGCGGCGCCGACCCCGCCCGGCCACGGTCTTGCGCGGGCCCTTGCGGGTGCGGGCGTTGGTGCGCGTGCGCTGCCCCCGCACCGGCAGCCCACGACGATGGCGCAGGCCGCGGTAACAACCGATGTCCATCAGCCGCTTGATGTTCATCTGCACCTCCCGGCGCAGGTCGCCTTCCACTTTGTAATTACGGCTGATGAACTCCCGCAGCCGCGCGATTTCGTCGGGGCTCAGGCTGTGCACCCGGGTGTCGGGGTTGACGCCGGTGTGCGCCAAAATCTCCTTGGCCCGCGAGCGGCCAATGCCGTAAATGTAGGTCAGCGCGATTTCGATGCGCTTGTTGCGTGGTAAGTCAACGCCTGCAATACGAGCCATGATTGCTTACCCCTGTCGTTGTTTGTGGCGCGGATTTTCACAAATCACATACACACGGCCCTTGCGCCGCACAATTTTGCATTTGGAACAGCGTTTTTTCACCGAAGCAGAAACCTTCATGGTTTTCTCTCCTTCTCAGGCGCCAAAGCGACCCGTCTCCGCGAAAAGAGTATTATACAGGAAACCGCCCTTTTGTCCAGGGCTGCATCGCTTTTTCGCGGTCAATCGGCCACGGTCAAAATCAAGGGCCCGTGCGCGGTCACCGCGATGGTGTGCTCAAAGTGGGCGGTGAGGGAACCGTCGGCCGAGACCACGGTCCACTTATCGGCCTTGACCTTGGTCTTGGGCGTTCCCACCAGCACCATGGGCTCCAGGGCCACGGTCATGCCTTCCCGAATGAGCGCGCCCCGGCCCGGGGTGCCGTAGTTGGGTATCATGGGGAACTCGTGCATGGAGCGCCCCACGCCGTGGCCCGTATACTCCCGGGTGACATGGAAGCCGTGGACCTCCACATGGCGCTGGATGGCCGCGGACACATCGCCCACCCGGTTGCCCGGGCGCAATTGCTCGATGCCCCGGTAGAGGGCCTCTTCGGTCACCCGAATGAGCCGACGGGCCAGGGGGGAAATCTCCCCCACGCCCACGGTAAAGGCCGAATCGGCGATGAACCCTTTGTAAATGGTGCCACAATCCACCGAGACGATGTCGCCAGCTTTGATTTTGCGCGGGCCCGGAATGCCGTGCACCAATTCCTCGTTGATGCTCACGGTGATGGTCGCGGGGTACGGGTAGGGCCCGGGGTAGCCCTTGAAGGCAGGACGACCGCCATGTTTGCGGATGACCTCCTCGGCGATGGCGTCCAGCTCCTCGGTGGTCACCCCCGGGCGAATGGCCTGGCGCACGGCTTCCAAAGCCAGGGCGTTGATGCGCCCGGCCTGGCGCATGATGGCAATCTCGGCCGGGCTCTTGAGGATGATGCGTTGCTTCCAGACCATACGCGCCTGCCGTCACGCCGCCCGCGCCACCGCGTCCAGCAACGCCTGGGTCACCGCATCCATGGCCGCGTTGCCGTCGATTTCCACCAGCACCCCGCGCTGGCGGTAATAGTCGATGAGGGGCGCAGTTTGCTCCTGGTAAACCTGGATGCGCCGGCGCACGGTCTCGGGTTTGTCGTCTTCCCGCTGGTAAAGTTCCGACCCGTCGTAATCGCACACGCCGGGTTGTTTGGGCGGGTTGTAACGCACATGGAACACATGGCCATGGGCCCGGCAAGTCAGGCGGCCGCTCAGCCGGGCCACCAATTCCTCCTCGGGCACCCGAATGTAGGGCACCACCAACCGCGCGTTGCGCTCGGCCAGCAGCCGGTCCAGGGCCTGGGCCTGCGCCGGCGTGCGAGGGAAGCCGTCCAAAATCGCGCCTCGGGCCGCGTCGGGCTGGGCCAGGCGCTCTTGCACCATGCCGATGGTCACCTCGTCGGGCACCAGCTCGCCTTTGCGCATATATTCCTGCGCCAGCCGGCCCAGGGGCGTTTGGCGCTTCAGGTGGTCGCGAAACAAATCGCCCGACGACACATGGGGCAGGCCCAAAGCCTGGGCCAAGCGCCGGGCCTGGGTGCCCTTGCCGGCCCCCGGCGGGCCGAGCAGAATGATGAACAAAGGCCGTTGGTCGTTGTCGCTCATGGTCAGGCTCCCCTCAGCGCACCAGCAGCCGCTCTTCGTAGCCGTGCATCTTGAGCTCGGCCTCGATGTTGTAGAGCAGGTCGCGCACCACGCCGACGACGATGATGAGGCCCGAGGACGAAATCAGCAGCAAAGTCGAGCGCCCACCCTGGGCCGAAGCCGGCACCAGCAGGGTGAGCAGGTAGGGCAAAATGGCCACGAAGCCCAGGAACAGCGCGCCCGGCAGGGTCACCCGGCGCAGCACCCGGGTCAGGTAGTCTTGCGTGGGTTCACCGGGCGGCACGCCGGGAATGCGCGCGCCCTGGCGGCGCAGTTGTTCCCCATAATTTTGCTGCATGAACAGCACTTCGGTGTAGAAGAAGGTGAACAGCACCACGAAGATGAAGTACGACCACCAATACGAGCCCGAGGTGGGCGCGAAGAAGTTTTGCAACCCGGCCGCGATGCTTTGCACCGTGGCGTTGCTGCTGCCCAGGAATAACCCGGCCACCATACCCGGCAGGGCCAGCAGCGATTGGGCGAAAATGAGGGGAATCATGCCGGCCATGTTCACGGGCAAGGGCAGGGTGCCCTTCACCGGCATGGACTGCCGCCGGCCGATGCGCCGGCCCGGGTACATTACCGGAATGAGGCGCTTGCCCTGCTGCACGAAGACGATGAGGAACACGGTGAACACCAGCACAATGAGCGACACCGTCAGGTAGAACCAGCGATTGGCCTCGTCTTGCATCAGGGTGGCGATGTTATAGGGCAGGCGCGCGGTGATGCCGGCGAAGATGATGAGGGAAATACCCTGGCCCTTGATGCCATACTCGGAGATGAGTTCGCCCAACCAGATGGCGAACATGGTGCCCGCGGTCATGCCCAGAATGATGCCCAGGCTGGGCAGCCAGGTTTGGGCCGTGAAGCCGAATTTGGGGATGACCGGCGCACCGCCGAAGAACGAAAACAAGCGAATCTGGCCCAGGGCTTGCAGCGCGGCCACCGGCACGGCCAGCAAGTAGGTCCACTTTTCCATCCACTTTTGCCCCTCGCGGGGGTCTTCTTCCATGCGCCGCTGCAGCGAAGGCACGATGGGCACCAGGATTTGCAAGATAATTTGCGCGGTAATGTAAGGATACACGCCCATCGAGAGGATGGAAAAGCGGGCCAAAGCGCCGCCGGTGAGGAAGTTCAGCAGGTTGAGGAACCCTGCACCGGCGCCCTGGCCGCTCATGATGGCCGCGATGACATCCGTATCGACGCCGGGCACCGGAATTTGGGCCGCGAAGCGGTAGATGAGCAAGATGCCCACGGTGATGAGCAACTTGCGTCGGATGTCGGCCGCGGTCCAGAGATAGCGCCACGGTGATCGTTTCATCGAACGCTCCTACCCGAAGTTCCCTTCGGCGGGGGCTACCAGGCGAGCAATTCCACCTGGCCGCCGGCGGCTTCGATTTTTTCGCGCGCGCCCCGGCTGATGCGGTGCACCCGCACGGTCAGGGCGAAGTCGATGTCGCCCCGCCCCAACACTACGATGGGATACTGCACCTTGCGCAGCAGGCCCTTTTCCACCAAAGTTTCGGGGGTCACCTCTTCGCCGGCCGTGAAGCGCTGCGCGAGTTGGTCCAGGTTGATTTCGTGGTAGATGGTGCGCTTGGGCGGGTTGAAGCCCCGCTTGGTGGGCAGGCGGCGCACCAGGGGCAGATTGCCGCCCTCGTGGTAGGGGCGCACCCCACCACCCGAGCGCGCGTTTTGCCCCTTGGTGCCCCGGCCGGCGGTCTTGCCCTGCCCGGCGGCAATGCCCCGGCCCACGCGCTTCTTCCGATGCTTGGCCCCGGGTTTGGGTTTCAGGTCGTGTAGTTTCATGGGAACTGCTCCAGGTAGTAGTTGGTGGTTGGAGGTTGGTAGTTGGCGGTTGGAAGATGGTAGTTGGAAGTTGGCGAACCACGAACTTCTAACTTCCATCCTCCAACCGCTATTTCTCCACTTCCTCCACCCGTACCAGGTGGGCCACCGCGGCGACCATGCCGCGAATCATGGGCGTATCTTTGTGCTCCACGGTGCGGTGCAGCTTGCGCAGCCCCAGAGAATACAGCGTGGCCTTCTGCCGCTTGGAATAACCGATGGGGCTCTTGACCAAAGTGATGCGTAAGTAGCGCTCCTTGCTCATGCGGCCCTCCGTCGACGGCGGTCCCAGAAAGGCTTGACTTGCTCCACCGATTTACCGCGCTCCTTGGCCACCTCTTCCACCGAGCGCAATTGCTCCAAGGCCTGCATGGTGGCCTGCACCACATTGATGAGGGTGTTGCTGCCCAGGGATTTGGTGAGCACATCCCGAATGCCCGCGGCTTCGAGCACCGCGCGCACGCCGCCGGCGGCAATCACGCCGGTACCGGCCGAGGCCGGCTTGAGCAGCACCCGCGCGCCGCCCACTTCGCCAATGACTTCGTGGGGGATGGTGGTCTGGTAGAGGTTGATTTTCTTCATATTACGGCGGGCGCGTTCGCTGGCCTTGCGCACCGCGTCGGGCACCGCGTTGGCTTTGCCCACGCCCAGGCCGACCCGGCCCCGGCGGTCGCCCACCACCACGGTGGCCCGGAAGGAAAAGCGCCGCCCGCCCTTGACCACCTTGGCCACCCGGGCGATTTCGATGGTGCGCTCGTCCAGTTCTTCTTCCGAAAATGCCTGCGCGGCTTTGTATTCTTCCGCCATGCCGTTTCCTCCGTTGGAGAATCGTGAAAGGCCTTAGAACTCCAGGCCGCCCTCACGCGCGCCCTCGGCCAGGGCCTTGACGCGCCCAAAGTACCGATAACCGCCTCGGTCGAACACCACCCGGGTAATACCCTTGGCCCGGGCCCGTTCGGCCACTTTCTGGCCCACCAGGCGGGCCTGTTCGGTCTTGGTCTTGCCGGCCATTTGGGCCCGCAGTTCTTTGTCGATGGTCGAAGCCGCCACCAGGGTCACCCCGGCTTCGTCGTCGATGATTTGGGCATAAATGTGGTTCAAGCTGCGGAACACATTCAGCCGCGGGCGCTGGGGCGTGCCATGCACCTTTTTGCGCACCCGCTTGTGGCGCCGTTTGCGCGCGATGTGGCGATTGAATTTGGCCATGATACCTGCCTCCTACTGGCGGACACGGGCGGGCCGAGCCCGGTTTCGTATCCGCAGGAGCGTGCGTTCCCTGCTTAGCGCCCGGCTTTACCGGCCTTGAGGCGAATGTGCTCGCCCTTGTAGCGCAGGCCCTTGCCCTTGTAGGGCTCGGCCGGGCGAATCTTGCGAATGTTGGCCGCCACCTGGCCGACCAGCACCTTGTCGTAGCCCTTGACCTTGATGATGTACGCGTTGGGGCCTCGTTCGGCCTCGAAGGTAATGCCCTCGGGCGGCTCCACGGTCACCGGGTGGGAAAAGCCGACCTGCAGCACCAGGTTCTTGCCCTTGACCTCGGCCCGATACCCCACGCCGTGCAGTTCCAGCACTTTCTCGAAGCCCTGCGACACGCCGACGACCATGTTGTTGAGCACCGCGCGGGTGGTACCGTGCCAGGCCTTGTGCTGCTTGGCGTCCGAGGGGCGCTCCACCCGCAACTCGCGGCTTTGGGGGTCGAAGGAAATCTTCATGGCCGCGGGGAAGGTGAACGCCAACTCGCCCTTGGGCCCCTTCACGGTGACATGGGAGCCTTGGATGTCCACCTGGACATTTTCCGGCACCCGAATGGGTAAGCGTCCGATACGAGACACGGCTCTTCCTCCGTCGTGCACAAGATGGTCACCAGACCTTGCAGATGACCTCGCCACCCACGCCCAGTTTGCGGGCCCGTTGGGCGGTCATCACGCCCTTGGGCGTGGTGACAATGGCGATGCCCATGCCCGATTTCACCCAGGGCAATTGCTTGCGGCCCACATAGATGCGCCGACCGGGCTTGCTCACCCGCTCCAGGCCGCGAATGACCGGCCGTCGCTGCCGCCGGGTTCCCACATATTTGAGCACAATCTTCAAATTCTTGTGCGCCGGCGTGCGGCCCTGTTCCACCCGGTAGGTCTTGATGTACCCTTCTTCCTTCAAAATGCGGGCAATGGCCTCTTTCATTTTGGAAGAGGGCATGACCACCTCGTCTTTACCGGCCATCATCGCGTTGCGAATGCGGGTCAGCATGTCCGCAATGGGGTCGTTCACCGCCATCTTTCTACCTCCACCCGCTACCAGGAAGATTTCTTCACGCCGGGGATTTTCCCTTCCAGGGCCAATTCCCGGAAGCAAATCCGGCACACGCCGAACCGGCGGATGTAGCCTCGCGGCCGGCCACAAATACGGCAGCGGTTGCGATGCTGCACCTTGTACTTCTTGCGCTGGTTGCGATAAAACAAGGCTTTACGCGTCATAATCTACCTTCCTTGCACCTGAGCCTATTGCCGTTTGAACGGCATCCCCAGCAGGGCCAACAGGCGCCGCGCCGGCTCATCGGTTTTGGCCGTGGTCACGATGGTCACTTCCAGGCCCCGAATCTTGTCGATTTTGTCGTAGTCGATTTCGGGGAAGATGAGCTGCTCCCGCAGGCCCAGGGTGTAGTTGCCACGGCCGTCGAAGGCGTTGGGCGACACGCCGCGAAAGTCTCGCACCCGGGGCAGGGCCACATTCATCAAGCGGTCCAGGAAGGCCCACATGCGGTCCTTGCGCAGGGTGACCTTGACGCCGATGGGCATACCAGCGCGCAGCCGGAAGCCGGCGATGCTCTTGCGGGCCCGGGTGATGATGGGCTTTTGGCCGCTGATGGTAGCCAAGTCCCGCTGGGCGTGCTCCAGCACTTTGGCGTTCTCTTTGGCCTCGCCCACGCCAATGTTGAGCACCACCTTTTCGATGCGCGGCACCTGCATGGGGTTGGTGTAACCGAACTCTTGCATGAGCGCGGGTACGACCTCTTTTTCGTACTTTTCCTTCAGCCAATGCGCCATAACCCTTTGCCTCCACACACCCTACGGGGGCGTTCCGTCCGTAGGGCCGGGTTGGATGGAACTCAGTCGATATCGGCCCCGCACTTGCGGCACACCCGGTGGCGCTTGCCGTTTTCGTCGCGGCGCAGCCCCACCCGGGTGCGCTGGCCGCATTTGGGGCACACCAGCATCACATTGGAGATGTGGATGGGCGCGTTGAATTCAATGATGCCGCCCTGGATGGTGCGGTTGCCGGCCTGGTAGGATTTCTGGTGGCGCTTGCGGCGATTGACGCCTTCCACCACCACCCGGCCTTTTCTGGGCAGCACCCGCACCACTTCCCCGCGCGTACCGCGGTCGCGCCCGGTAATCACTTCCACAATGTCGCCCTTCTTGATTTTGTACTTGGGTTGCGTCATGGTGCTCTACTCCCAACCGAAAATCGGCCCTCAAATCACTTCGGGCGCCAGGGAAACGATTTTGGTGAAGCCCTTTTCGCGCAGTTCCCGCGCCACGGGGCCGAAGATGCGGGTTCCCCGGGGGTTGGTGCCGTCGGGGGCCAGAATGACGGCCGCGTTGTCGTCGAAGCGAATGCGCGAGCCGTCTTCGCGGCGCCATTCTTTCTTGGTGCGCACGATGACCGCGCGCACGATGTCGCTCTTCTTCACCTGGCCATGGGGGGAAGCCACTTTGACCGTGGCCACCACCACATCGCCCACCCGGCCATAGCGGCGGGTGGAACCCCCCAGCACGCGAATGACCAGGATTTCCTTCGCGCCGGTGTTGTCCGCGACCTTGAGACGCGATTCTTGCTGCACCATGGTTCCTTCTCCCGTCAGGCCTCAGGGGTTTCGGCCACGGCCGAGGTGTCGTCCGCCGCGCCTTCGGCGGGGGAAGGGGCTTCGGCCTCGGTTTCCACCAGGGCCGCGACCTCTTCTTCCACCGCCACATCGTGCTCGCGGGCGGCTTCCCCGGCGCGCTGCACGATTTGTTGCACCACCCAGCGCTTGGTTTTGGAGATGGGGCGGCTTTCGACGATGACCACCACATCGCCCACTTGCGCACCCAACTCGTCGTGGGCCTTGTATTTCTTGGAGCGGTGCACCACTTTTTGATACAAGGGGTGGCGGAAGGTCCGGGTCACCCGCACCACCACGGTTTTTTGCATTTTGTCGGAAACCACAACGCCGGTAAGTCGCCTACGCCGGTTCATGCTTCACCCTCGCTGGCTTGTCGTTCGGCCTCAATCTCCCGCTCGCGCAAGATAGTCATCAGGCGGGCGATGAGGCGGCGGGTCTTGCGAAACTGGCTGGTATCGACCAGTTCGCCGGTGACCTGTTGGAAGCGCAGGTTCATGAGCTGCTCCCGCGCTTCGTCGAGCTTTTCGATAATTTCTTCGGTGGAAAGTTTGCGAATTTCCGCGGCCTTCATGGTCGCTCCTCCAAAATCGGGGCCGGGCCCGGGTCAATCTTCCAGGCCTTCGCGCGCCACCACTTTGACGGCAATGGGCAGTTTGTAGGCCGCCTTTTCCAGCGCGCGCTGGGCCAATTCGGGGGCCACGCCGCCCACCTCAAACATGATGCGCCCGGGTTTGACCACGGCCACCCAATCTTCCACATTGCCCTTGCCGCCGCCCAAGCGGGTTTCCGCGGCCCGCTTGGTGACGGGCTTGTCGGGGAAGATGCGAATCCAGACCTTACCGCGGCGGCGCAGGGTACGCACGATGGCCCGCCGCGCGGCTTCGATTTGCCGGGCCGTAATCCAGGCCGGTTCCAGGGCCTTGAGGCCATAATCGCCAAAGTGCACTTCCGCGCCGCGGTAGGCCTTACCCTTCATGCGGCCGCGCTGTTGTTTGCGATACTTCAAACGCTTGGGCATCAACATGGCTGTTCACTCCACGGCTCGAGAAAGTCGCCTACTGGCTGACATACACGCCTTGCTCTTTGGAGGCCTCTTCGGGCGCTTCGCTTTCTTTTTCGGGCAAGATTTCGCCTTTGTAAATCCAAACTTTGACGCCGATGACGCCGTAAGTGGTGCGGGCGATGTCTTTGGCAAAGTCGATGTCGGCCCGAATGGTTTGCAGCGGCACCCGGCCATCCCGCAGCCACACGGTGCGGGCCATTTCCGCGCCGGCCAGGCGGCCCGACACCTGGATTTTGATGCCCTGCGCGCCCCGACGCATGGCCTGCTCGATGGCCCGCTTCATGGCCCGCCGGTAAGCCACCCGCCGCTCCAGTTGCTCCGCGATGTTGCGGGCTACCAGCACCGCGTCCAGCTCGGGCGCTTTGATTTCCTTGATGTCAACTTCCACCTTCTCCACGCCGCCTTTGCCCTTGACCAGCTGCTCCAGGGCCTTGCGAATGCGTTTAATGTTTTCGCCCTTGCGGCCGATGAGGATGCCGGGCTTGGCGGTCTGGATGTACACCTTCAGCCGGGTCGGAAAGCGCTCGATTTCGATGCGCGAAATGCCGGCCCGGGGGGCGAGTTTGCGAATCAAAGCCCGCACTTCCCGGTCCTGGTGCAGTTGTTCCACATAGGCTTGTTTGTCCCGGGCGAACCAGCGGGTTTGCCAGGGTTTGGTGATGCCTAAGCGAAATCCGATGGGGTGAACTTTGCGTCCCATAAGGCTCTCCTCAAGTCGTCGCCGGCCCTCAGGGGGCTCAGACTATTCCACCTCGCGCTCGCGCAAAATCACGGTGATATGCGACAAGCGATGGCGATAGGGCTTGACCCGGCCCCGGGCCGCGAAGCGATAGCGCTTCCAGCGGGGGCCCTCATCGACGAAGATGCGATGGATGTACAAATCTTCGCGATTGAGGCCGAAGTTTTCTTCCGCGTTGGCCACCGCGGAAGCCACCACTTTATACACAGGCCGCGCGGCCCGATGCGGCAAGAAGCGCAGCAGGGCCAGGGCCTCGTTCACGCTTTTGCCGCGCACCAAATTCACCACCCGCCGCACCTTGTGCGGGGAAATGGGAATGTAACGCGCCGATGCCCGAACATCCAACATGGCTCAACCTCTCTATCGCCGCTTTTTCTTCTTTTCGACGATGTGCCCGCGGAAGGTGCGGGTGGGCGCGAATTCGCCCAGCTTGTGCCCCACCATGTTCTCGGTGATGTAAATGGGCACATGCCGCCGCCCATCGTGCACCGCGATGGTGTGCCCCACCATTTGGGGGAAGATGGTGCTGTCGCGGCTCCAGGTCTTGATGACCCGCTTCTCGCCGCGGGCGTTCATCTCTTCGATTTTCTTCAGCAGTTTCGGGTCTACATACGGCCCTTTCTTCAGCGAACGGCCCATGCCGTACCTCCTGAGCGTCGATCCCAGGGGGCGCGAGGCCCACACGGGGCCCCGGCCTCGGGGTTACTTCCGCTTGCTCTTCTTCTGCCGCCGACGCACGATGAACTTGTCGGTCTTCTTGTTCTTGCGGGTCTTCTTCCCCAGGGTCTTCCAGCCCCAGGGCGATTTGGGCGCCGGCAAGCCGATGGGCTGCCGGCCTTCGCCACCGCCGTGGGGATGGTCGCGCGGGGTCATGGCCGAACCGCGCACCGTGGGCCGCCAGCCCATGTGGCGTTTGCGCCCGGCTTTGCCGATTTTGATGTTGGCGTGCTCCACATTCCCCACCTGGCCGATGGTGGCGTAGCACTCCCGGCGGATGAGGCGCACTTCGCCCGAGGGCAGGCGCACATGGGCGTAATCGCCTTCCTTGGCCAGCAGCTGGGCCGAAGTGCCCGCGGCCCGCACCAGCTGCCCGCCCCGCCCCGGGTAGAGCTCGATGTTGTGAATCATGATGCCCAGGGGAATGTTCTCGATGGGCAGCGCGTTGCCGGGCCGAATTTCGGCCTCGGGCCCGGCCATGACCGTATCGCCCACCATCAGGCCCACGGGCGCGATGATGTAGCGCTTCTCGCCATCGGCATATTGCAGCAACGCGATGCGCGCGGTGCGGTTGGGGTCATACTCAATGGCCACCACCCTGGCCGGAATGCCCCGCTTGTCGCGCTTGAAATCGATGATGCGATAGTAACGCTTGTTGCCCCCGCCCCGGTGGCGCACCGTGATACGCCCCTGATTGTTGCGCCCCGAATGTTTCTTGAGGGGCTCAATCAGGCTGCGCTCGGGCTCGGTCTTGGTAATTTCTTCAAAAGTGTACCCGGTACGGTGCCGCAGCGAGGGCGTGACCGGCTTGTACTTCTTGATGCCCATCTCAACTCACCCCTTCGAAGAGGTCGATGCTGTGCCCTTCTTTCAGGGTCACAATGGCCTTCTTGTAGCCGGGCTTGCGCACCACGGTGCGACGATTGCGCCAACGCACGGTGCGCTTGGCCGGCATCTTCATCACCCGCACCTTTTCGACTTCCACATCGAAAATGGCTTCCACCGCCTGCTTAATCATGGGCTTGGTGGCGTTGTCGGCCACTTCAAAGACATATTGGCGGCGGTTTTTGGCCAGCCAGTAGGATTTTTCAGTGAAAATCGGACGCCGAATGACTTCGTAAATGCTCAACTCGGCCATGAGGAACCCTCCTTACCCCAGGAACGAGGCAATCACATCCAGCGCGGCCTTGGGCAGGATGATTTTGTCGTAGCCCAACAGGTCGCGAATGTTCAGGTACGAAGCCACCAGCGTCTTGGCATAGGGCAGGTTGCGGGTGGCCAGGTACACCTGCTGATATTGCTCGTTGCCCTTGGGGCTTTCGGGAAGCAGCACCAGCACCGTGTCGGTCTCGCCGGTCAGGCGGTCCAGCGCGGCGGCCATCCAACGGGTTTTGACCTCGGGCACCCGCAGGTCGTCCACCACCACGATGGCGTTTTCCCGGGCCTTGAGGGAAAGGGCCGAGCGCAATGCGGCCCGGCGCATTTTGCGCGGCATGTCTTGCTCGTAGCTGCGGGGCTTGGGGCCGTGCACCACGCCGCCGCCCACCCAGTGGGGCGCGCGAATGGAACCCTGCCGGGCCCGCCCCGTGCCCTTTTGCCGCCACGGTTTACGGCCGCCGCCGCTCACCTCGCCGCGGGTGCGGGTGCTGTGGGTGCCCCGCCGCGCGTTGGCCATCTGGCGCACATAGGCCTGGTGCATCAAATCCGGGCGGATGGGGGCCTCGAAAATCGAGGCCGGCAATTCCACTTCGCCCACGACTTCGCCTTGCATATCGTAAACGGCCACTTTCATGTTGCAACTCCCTCAGCCAAAGCAGGTTGCACGGCGCTCACGCCTTTTTGGATGCCCGCACGAGCACCAGCCCGTTGCGCGGGCCGGGCACCGCGCCTTTGACGGCCAGCAAATGCCGTTCGGGGTCGACCCACACCACGGTCAGGCCCTGCACGGTCACCCGCCGGCCGCCCATGCGCCCCGGCGCGCGCGAGCCCTTCCAGGTCTTGCCCGGGAAGGTGGCCGCACCCCGAGAACCCGTGGCCCGCCAGCGGTCCGACTGGCCGTGGGTCTTGGGGCCG
>JALSPJ010000227.1 GCA_026985995.1 Anaerolineales bacterium | reverse complement strand
GGGCGATGTGCACAAGCCCGCGTATCGCCTGCACCAGCCCGTGCGCTTCTCGCCCAACGGCCTGGGCCGGGTGCCCGCGGACGCCGATTGGCTGCGGCAGCGCCTGCCCACCTGGGATTACCCCACTCTGCAGGAACACCTGGCCGCGCTGTTAGAGGCGGCCCAGGACGACGCCGCCCGCTTAGCCACCCTGCAGGCCCTGACCGGTCTCATGGATGTGCCCGCACCCACGGGCGACCTGCGCCGCAGCAGCGTGCGCGCGCTCATCGAGGCCGCGCTGGACGCGCTTTTCACCGCCATCCACCAGCGGCCTACGCCGGGCTTCCGCCCCTTCCGCCACGGCGCGCCGGTGGGGGAACCGACGACGGCGGAGCAAATCGCGCTGGTGGACGCGCGCGGCTTTCCGCCCGAGGGCAAGCATTCCCTGGCCCTGTTTTTGGTGGAACTGTACAAGGCGGGCTTCCGCCGCTTCATCGTGCACCACACCCGGGGGCAGCGCTTCATCGGCAACGGCTTCGGCCCCAACACCGACGGCGTGCGCATCGATGTCTACGGCTCCCCCGGCGACTACTTAGCTTCGGGCATGGACGGCATGGAAATCGTTGTCCACAACAACGGCCAGGACCAGCTGGCCCAGATTACCAAGCGGGGGAAGCTGGTGGTCTACGGCGATGTGGGCCAGACCTTCGGCTACGCGGCCAAGGGCGGCGAGATGTACATTTTGGGCAACGCGGCCGGCCGGCCCATGATTAACGCCGTGGGCCGTCCGCGGGTGGTCATCAACGGCACCGTGCTCGACTACCTGGCCGAATCCTTCATGGCCGGCGACCCGCTGAACGGCGGCGGCTTCGTAATTCTCAACGGCATGCAGGTGACCGCCGAAGGCGCGTGGGAGCCCTTAGAGACGCCCTACCCCGGCGGCAACCTATTCTCCCTGGCTTCGGGCGGCGCCATTTACCTGCGGGACCCCCACCGTCGGGTGCAAGAGGGACAGCTAAACGGCGGCGAATTCGTGGACTTGAGCGAAGAAGACTGGAACCTCATTCGGCCCTATCTGGAGGAAAACGCGCGGCTCTTCGGCCTGACCCTCGAGCGCCTGCTCACGGTGGAGGGCGAAGTGCGCGCACCCTTCGAGGTCTACCGCAAAGTGCAACCCGTGCGCACCCGGGAGCTCATGGCCGAAGAGGCGTGGGTGAAAGGAAGCTAAGCGGAACACTCAGCAGAGAGGCCATCGGTCGTCAACGGGCGGCAGACGATACACGGCAAAATTTTCGGAGGGCAGCCATGATTGTGCGCATCTGGCATGGGCGGGTGCCGCAGGAAAAGGCCGCAGCCTACCGGGAATTTCTGAAACGCCGGGCCATTCCCGATTACCGCGGCACCCCCGGCAACCTGAAGGTCTACATCCTGGAGCGCGAGGAGGGAGAGGTCACCCACTTCCTCACCGTGACCTTTTGGGAAAGCCTGGAAGCCATCAAAGCCTTCGCTGGCGAAGACTACGAGCAGGCCAAATACTACCCCGAAGACAAGGACTTTCTGCTGGAATTCGAGCCCCGGGTGGTCCATTACACCGTGGTGGCCGAAGGATAATCTCGCGGTGCGGCCATGGGCGAAACCTACACGCCCCAATACCTCAACCCTGAAGCCTACGAGGCCATCATCAACGCCGATGGTGTGGGGCAAGGACAGGGGCAAGGTCGTGACAGGGGTCGCGGCCCGGGCGCTGCCCAGGCA
>JALSPJ010000226.1 GCA_026985995.1 Anaerolineales bacterium | reverse complement strand
CCCCCGTGGCCCCCCTTCCCCTCATAGGGGACGGGGGGCATGGTAACCTGCCGGGTCGCCCCGGGCGTAGTACGCTGCGCCCCTACCGGGCCGGGCGCACCGCCGTGCGCCCCTACCGCGCGCTTCCTGCTCACCGCTCCCCGCTGTTTTTCAGCCGCGGCTTCATCCCCCAGCCGCGGGGACGGCGGGCCGGTGCTTGAGCGCGGCCTGGGCCGCGGCCAGGCGGGCCACCGGCACCCGGAAGGGCGAACAGCTGACATAATTCAGCCCAATGAGGTGGCAAAATTCGATGCTGTCGGGGTCGCCGCCGTGTTCACCGCAAATGCCCACCTCCAAATCGGGCCGGGCCTGCCGCCCTTCTTCCACCGCAATGCGCATCAGCCGCCCCACCCCCTCCCGGTCGATGCTCTGGAAGGGATTGCCCGGCAGCAGTTCCTTCTCCACATACACGGCCAGGAACGAGCGTTCGGCGTCGTCGCGGCTGTAGCCGAAGGTCATTTGCGTCAGGTCGTTGGTGCCAAAGGAGAAGAACTCCGCCACCTGCGCGATGTCCGCGGCCGTCAACGCGGCGCGCGGGATTTCAATCATGGTGCCGAATTTGTAGGGGAAGGTCACGCCCCGCTCCTGCATGACCTGCCGGGCCACGGCTTCCAGGCGGGGCTGGACGAAGCGCAACTCGTTGACATGGCTCACCAGGGGAATCATGACCTCGGGCTTGACCTGCACTCCTCGGGAAGCCACATTGGCCGCGGCCTCGAAGATGGCCCGCACTTGCATTTCCACGATTTCGGGCCGCAGCACGCTCAGCCGCACGCCCCGCAGCCCCATCATGGGGTTGTTCTCGTGCAAGGCGCGCACCCGGGCCAACAGCTGCTCTTTCTCGGCCAGGCCGTTGGTCTCGCCCCGGGCTTTCAGCGTGGCAATCTCTTCCACCAGGCGCTCGATGGAGGGCAAAAATTCGTGCAAGGGCGGGTCCAGCAGCCGAATGATGACCGGGTAGCCATCCATGACCTCGAACAGGCCCTCGAACACCTGACGCTGGTAAGGCAGCAGCTGCTCGATGAGCACCCGGCGCTCCTCCTCGGTAGGGGCCAGGATGAAGCGCTGCACAATGCCCAGCTGCTCGGGTGCGAAGAACATGTGCTCGGTGCGGGCCAGGCCAATGCCTTTGGCGCCATAGCGCCGGGCCCGCTGCGCGTCTTCGGCGCTGTCGGCGTTGGCCCACACCTGCAGGCCGCGGGTCGGCCAGCCGTCGGGGCCCGAGCGCATATCGGGCCGGGCAGCAATCTCGTCGGCCCAATCCAACAGGGTGAGCAGGTCGGTTTGCTCTTCCAGCGCGGGGGCCACGGTGGGCAGTTGTCCCAAGAAGACCTCGCCCGTACCGCCGTCCAAGGAAATCCACTCACCCTCGCGCACCACCACTTCATCGGCCACCATGCGCCGCCGCTTGAGGTCGATGCGCAGGCCGCTGGCCCCCACCACCGCGGGGATGCCGAACTGCCGGGCCACCACCGCGGCGTGGCTGGTCGCGCCGCCTTCGCTGGTGAGAATGCCCTGCGACGCCACCATGCCGTGCACATCGTCGGGCTTGGTGAAGGGCCGCACCATGATAACCGGCTGGCCTTCTTCTTTGGCCATCTGCTCCGCGGTGTCGGCGTCGAAATACACCCGGCCCACGGCCGCTCCCGGCGAAGCCGGCACCCCCTGCGCGATGCGCAATCCCTCACGACGGGCTTCCTCCACGGCCTCGGGTTTGAACTGCGGGTGCAAGAGGGCATCCACCTGCTGCGGCGTGATGCGCAGTACGGCTTCCTCTTTGGAAATCAGGCCCTCGCGCACCATATCCACGGCAATTTTGACCGCGGCCCGGGCCGTGCGTTTGCCCGTGCGGGTTTGCAGCATCCACAGCTTGCCCCGCTCGATGGTGAATTCGATGTCTTGCATGTCGCGGTAATACCGCTCCAGGCGGTCCACAATCTCCACCAGCTGAGCATACACCTCGGGCAGTTCCTCGGCCAGGTGCTGAATGGGCGACGGCGTGCGAATGCCGGCCACCACATCTTCCCCCTGGGCGTTGAGGAGATATTCACCCCAAATCTCCTTTTCGCCCGTGCTGGGGTTGCGGGTGAAGGCCACCCCCGTGCCGCTATCCCAACCCATGTTGCCGAAAACCATGGCCACGATGTTCACCGCGGTGCCTAAGTCGTCGGGAATGCCCGTTTCCCGGCGATAGTCTCGGGCCCGCTTGCTGTTCCACGAGCGGAACACGGCCTCGACGGCCAAACGCAGCTGCTCGTGGGGGTCCTGGGGAAAATCCTGCCCGGTGAAAGCCTGCACCACGGCCTTGTAGCGTTCCACCAACTCTTTGAGCGCCGCCGCGTCCAGGTCGGTGTCTTCCTGCGCACCTTTTTGTTGCTTGAGCACGGCCAGCACATTCTCGAACGCGTCCTCGCGAATACCCAACACGATGGAACCGTACATTTGAATAAGCCGGCGGTAAGCGTCGTAAGCAAACCGCTCGTCGCCGGTCAGGGCCACCATGCCCTGCACCGTGGCATCGGTGAGGCCCACATTGAGGACCGTGTCCATCATGCCGGGCATGGAATATTTGGCCCCTGAGCGCACGGCCACCAAAAGGGGATGCTCGGGGTCGCCAAACTTCTTGCCCGTCTGGGCTTCCACATCGGCCAGGGCCTCGAGCACCTGTTCCCACAAGCCATCAGGCAGCTGGCCTTCATGGGCCAGGTAGTAGCGGCAGGCCTCGGTGGTGATGGTAAACCCGGGGGGAACCGGCAGCCCGGCGTGGGTCATCTCGGCCAGGCCGGCGCCTTTGCCGCCCAACACCCCCCGAAGGGCGTCGGGGTCGTCGCCCACTTCCTGCTTGAGCAGGGGCAAATCCTGAAAACGGTACACCCAGCGTTTGGTGGTCATGGTCAACCTCCAGGAGAAATCTGGCGAACCGACCGAGGGGCTATTTTCAAAGTAGCGCAAGTGCGACGGCGGCGAAAGTGACTTTGGGCCCAAACCGCGGCGCGGGTCTTCAGGCCTTCCCCAAAAAGCACAACGGCCCGCCGCGGGCGATGCAGCGAGCCGTTGGTAGCGTCAACCGGGCACAGGGGCGCCTCCGGTGCGGGTTATTGCCCCTCGCCCACAGGCGCGCCGGCCAACACTTCCAGCCCCTTGTCGGGGGAATCGGCCGGGCGGCCTAAGGGCATGTCTTTCTTGACGACCAGTCGCTCATAGAGGATGGACTGCTCCCAATTGCCGCCGCCCAAAATGTCGTTGCCCTGGGCATCGGGCGCGGCGCGGTAGGAACCGGCCAGGATGTCTTCATAAGTCTCGAGGCTCATGCCGGCGTTGCTTTGGGTGCCCACCATGTTGGCGTTGTGGCAGGCAATGCAAGGCGGTGAGCCGTCGTACCACACGCCGCTTTGGGTGAAGAGGGGCAGCACATCGGCCTCGAAGGTGGCCTGGCATTGCTGGCCGTCGAGGTCGGTGAAGGGGAAGGGTTCGTCTTTGGGCGTGCCCGCGGCGACCCAGGCGCCAATGAGGTCCGCGGGATACACCCGACAGCCGGCCGGCGCGGCGGCCTCGGCCGCACCGGGCTCAGGGGTGGGCTCGGGGGGCAAAGTCGCCGGCGGAATGCGAGGGATAGGCGTGTGCTCGGCCCGGGAGAAATCGGGCGCGCCCTGAATGCCGCAGCCCACGACCAGCCCGGCCACCAGCATCAGCAACAAACCAACGACGATGCTTCGTGTGCGCATAAGGCGTCACCTCCTCGGGTTGGGCCGTCATTGCCCGGCCTGGGCCTGCAGCGACCGGATGTAGTTGATGACATCCCACCGGTCGCGCACGGTCAGGTTTTCGCGCATGGGGGGCATGTTGGGGGTGCCGTTGGTGATGAAGACGAACATGCCCTTGTCGTCCAGGGCCGAGGCGGTCAGGTCCGCCGGTGTCATGTATTGCGCCATGACGCCGTCGCCCTTGCCCTGAGGCCCGTGGCACACCGCGCAATGGATGTTGTACAACACCTTGCCCCGTTCCAACGAAACCGGGTCATCGGCCGGCACCGGGTTGTCGGGAATGCCCACATATTTCACATAATCGGCCATGTAAGGCACCGAATCCTGCGGCACGGGCAACGGGTCCTCCATGGGCCGATACGAGGGCTGGTTCTCCATCATGGAGACCCAATCCACCTTGATGATTTCGTAGGTGAACAGCATCCCCACGATGAGGGGACCGCCCAGCAGAGCCAGGATGACGATGAGGCGTAACCCTTTCATACGAACGACCCCTCCACTTCGGTGACCTCGCGCGCGCCCAGAGACTGCAACGCCTGGCGGGCCTCGTCGGCCAACAGACGCGAGGTTTGGAAGAAGACCGCGATGGCGCTATCGCTGACCGCGGGGTGATAGACCCGCTTGCCCACCACCGGCGGCAGCAGCGATTCCACCAGCACGCCGATGAAGGACGCCACCAGCAGGCCCAGCATGGTCAGTTCAAACAGCAGCACCAGGCTGGGCGGCACCGAATACAGGGGGAAGCCGCCCACCCGCAAGTTGTACAGCGCCGCGGTGCCGTGGGTGAAGAACAGACCGGCCAAAAAGCCCACGAACGCGCCCGTCAGGCCATATTTGGGCACCGCGCTGAGCACCTTGGGCCGGCCCAAAATGCTGCTGGCATAGGGCACGCCGGTTTGCACCTGAATGAACTCGTCGCTCACGCCCACCTGGCGCAAGGCATCCAGCGCGGGCGGCACCTGTTCCACATCGTCGAACACGGCCACGAACATGCGCGGCTCATAGCGTCCCTGATAAGCGCTGTCCATGACGCCCTCCTCAGTCCAGGGATTCCAAATCGCTCACCGCGGGCAGCACGGCCTTGCCCACGCGACGCCAGGTATGCGAATGCTGGCCTTCCTCCACTTCCCACACCGGAATGAGCGGCAAGAAGCGCGCGGCCAAAGTGTAAAGCAGCAGGAACAGGGTGAAAGTGCCGAACACGATGGAAATCTCGACCAGCCGGGGCTCATACCAGCCCCAATCGAAGGGGAACCGGTTGCGGCTCAGCGCGCCGGTGACGATGACATACCGCTCGGCGAACATGCCGATGTTGACGATGATGCCCATGAGGAACATCAGCCATGGCGTGCGGCGGAACTTGCGGTTCCACAAGAACAGCCCAGGAATGAACACATTGCAGCTCACCATGGTCCACCACACGGGCGCAATGTCGCCGAACATGTAGAACTTCAAAATCTCCTTCACCGTGTGCTCGCCGCCGTACCATTCCAGAATGAACTCGTTGAAGAAGAAGTAGGCCCACGACAAGGAAATGATGAGCAGCAGCTTGCCCAGCGCGTCGAAGTGCTCGGGCCGGATGAAGTAGCGCATGTTCTTGGTGGTGGCCCGCACGGTGAAGAGCACCACATTCACCGCCGCAATGCCCGACAGCAGCGCGCCGATGATGAAATAGGGCCCGAAGATGGTGGAGTGCCAGCCCAGCTTCATGGCCACCGCGAAGTCCCACGACACGATGGTGTGCACCGAGAACATCACGGGGATGATGGCCCAGGCGAAAATCTGGATGGCCTTCTGCAGGTTCTTCCACTCCTGTTCGGTGCCCCGCCAGCCCAGGGCCAGGATGGTGTAGACCTTCTTGCGCCAGCCCGTGCTGCGGTCCCGGGCCATGGCCATGTCGGGGATGAGGGGCAGGTAGAGGTAGAGGGTGCTGCCGATGAGGTAAGTGTTGATGGCGAAGAAGTCCCACAACAAGGGGGAACGCCAGTTGGGCCACAGCCAGCGCTGGTTGGGGTACGGCATCATCCAGTAGAAGCGCCAGGTACGGCCCAAATGGACGAGGGGGTAGAGGCCGGCCGCGGCCAGGCCAAAGGTGGTCATCAGCTCCGCGGCCCGGGTGAAAGGCCGACGAAACTCGGCCTTGAAGACCCGCAAAATCGCCGAAACGAAAGTGCCCGCGTGGCTGATGCCAATCCAGAACACGAAGGAGACGATGAACAGACCCCAGAAGATGGGCCGCCGGATGCCCGCCAGGCCCAGGCCCTTGAGCATCATGTAGCCCCACGCGCCGAACAGGCTCACCGCGGTGACCACGGCCAACACCGTGACCGCGATTTTCCAATCGCGGCTGGTGTCGAGCACGGCCTCCATGACCATGTCGTTCATTTCGGCGCGCGATTTATGGTCCAAAAGCAAGTGCTCGCGCTTCAGTTCCTCGATGCGGCGGGCTTCTTCTTCGTTGCGGGGGTGGAACTCAGAACTCATGGCGCCCTCCTGCCAGATAGATGACCTTAGGCTCGGTGCCCAAAGCCTCTTCGAGTTTGAAGGCCCGCTGGCTGGCCGCGAGCTGGCGCACCCGGCTGTTGGGGTCGCGCCAGTTGCCGAAGACGATGGCCTCGGTGGGGCAGGCCTGCGCGCACGCGGGCTGCACCTCGCCGTCATACACCTCCCGGCCCTCGGCCTTGGCGTTTTCCTCGGCCCGGCGAATGCGCTGGATGCAGAAAGTGCACTTTTCCATGATGCCCCGCCGGCGCACGGTCACATCGGGGTTCAGGTGGAAGTTGAGGGGCTCGGGCCACTCGTAATCGAACCAGTTGAAGGTCCGGGCGATGTAGGGGCAGTTGTTGGCGCAGTAGCGGGTGCCGATGCAGCGGTTGTAGACCTGCAGATTGATTTCCTCGGCCTCGCTGTGCAGCGTGGCATAAACCGGGCACACCGGCTCGCAGGGTGCGTTGCTGCACTGCTGGCACATGGTGGGAATGAAGCGCACCCGCAGCTCGTCGCCCTCGCCTTCCCAATAGCGTTGCAGGCGCAGCCAGTGCATCCCGCGGCCGTAGGCGTTTTCCTCTTCGCCCGTGAAGGCCACATTGTTCTCCATGGCGCACGCGGTCACGCACGCGCCGCAGCCGTTGCAGCGGTCCAGGTCGATGACCATGACCCACTTGGTGTGTTCTTCGTGTCCGTTACCACCAGCCATAGTGCGCCTCTCCTTAGCGGGTTACCCCGTCGCCATAGACGCCCACCAAATGCTCTTTGCGCGCCAGGGGGCGACGGCGGCCCGTCTTGCGAATTTCCACCCGCACGCTGCCCCAGGCCAAATCGCCGGCGCCGTTGGTCTCGGGACCCAGCAGTTTGGCCGGGTTCACCCCACGGCCCTCGGCCCACCGCCCTAAGGCTTCGTGGCCTTGCCCAAAGGCCAGGGCCACGGTATCGGGCCGAATGCCGGGGTAGACATACACCGCGGCATACACCCGCCCGTAAGGCGAGCGGATTTCCACGATGTCGTCGTGCCGCAGGCCCAGTTCGCGCGCGGTCTCGGGGTTGATTTCCACCCACGAATTCCACATCACCGTGGTCATGGGCTCGGGGGTTTCCTGCAGCCAGGGCCGGTTGGCGCCCGCGCCGTCGCCCAAGATGGGGTGCGGGTACACCATCAGGTGGAACTCGCCCTGGCCAAAGGACGCTTCGGGCACTTCTAAGGGCGTCTCGAGGAACCCGGCCGCGTCCACGGCCTCCAGCGTGGCTGGGGCCTGGGTCCACCAGCCGCCGTGCTGCAAGAAGCGGCCCCAGAAGGCCTTGGGCGTGGCCTCGGCGAAGATGCCGCCCTCGGCCTGCATGAGCTGCGCCACGGCCTGCTGGGTGAATTCCACCTCGTCTTTGTAAGGCACGGCCTCGGCCACCGCACCGCCCACGGACTGCACCGCGGCCAGCAGCACATCCGCGGTGGCTTTGGTGTCGTAAAGGGGCACCACCACGGGCTGCGACGCGGTCACGGCCATGCGGTCGGTTCCCAAACGCACCTTTTGATAGCCCCACGATTCCAGGGGCGTGTGGTCGGG
>JALSPJ010000225.1 GCA_026985995.1 Anaerolineales bacterium | reverse complement strand
GACCCGGTGGGTCGTCCGGCGCGGTAGGGGCGCACGGCGCTGCGCGGGGCTACGCCGCGCGGGTTCCGGCCGCTAAGGCCCGCAACGCGGGGCCCAAACGCTGCACGGCCCGGGCCCGGTGGCTGAGGCGGTTCTTCGCTTCCAGGCTCAGCTGGGCCAGGGTACGCCCCAGCTCGGGGAGCCAGAACAACGGGTCGTAGCCAAAGCCGTGCTCCCCCTGCGGCGTGGGAATGATTTCGCCTTCCAGCACGCCGTCGGCCAGGATGAGCGTGCCGTCGGGCCCGGCCAGGGCCACCACGCAGCGAAAGCGCGCGGCCCACGGGCGGGGGTGGCCGCGCAGCAAGGTCAGCAAGTGGGCCCGGCGCTCCGCGTCGGTTCCGGCTTGCCCCCGGGGGCCAAAGCGCGCCGAGTGCAACCCCGGCGCGCCGTTCAAGGCATCGACTTCCAGGCCCGTGTCGTCGGCCAGGGCCCACAGGCCCGTGTGTTGCGCCGCGGCCCGGGCCTTGAGGGTCGCATTTTCGGCATACGAGCCCCCGTGCTCTTCCACCGGGGGCAGGCCGCCCACCTGGTCGGGCGTGCGCAGCTGCCAGCCGTAAGGCGCGAGCAGGGCTTGCAGCTCTTTTTGCTTGCCGCGGTTGCCCGTGGCCAGCAGCAACATCGGCGCATCAGGGGAGCCATTGCGGGGCATAGGCACCTTCCCGGAGCAGGGTGTGGGTATCGGTGGCCGGGGTGTAAAGCCACAATTCGGGCGCGGCGCTGAGCGCCAGCTGGGGCGTGCGCACATAGGCCAGCCGCGCGCCGTTGGGTTCCCAGGTGAACCCCAGATGATTATACGCCGGCGCGTGGGTGAGGGCTCGGGCCCGACCGGCTTCCAGGTCATACAGCCACAGCTGCCGACCCGGGGCCCAGGCCTCAGGCCGCAGGTCTTTGCGGGCAAAGGCCAGATACCGGCCCGTGGGGTCGGGGGCCGGCGACGCGTCTTCCCAATGCCAGGCCCGGGTGAGGTCCGTGGTGCGACCCGTGACCAGGTCGTAACGCAGCAGGTGCGCGCTCAGCCGCGGGTCGGGAATGTCGGGAACCTGGTCCGGCACTTCCAGCAGCTCCACATGGAAGAAGGCCTGGCCATCCGCGGCCCACGCGGCGTGCTCGCCGGTGGCGTTGGGCACCTGAGCCACCACGCCCTCGGGCGCGTGCCAGAGGCGGTAAGCGGATACGCCCTGGTCATAATAGGCCAGCATGGCCTGGGCCGACCACAGGGGGCCATACGCATCGCCCTGCGCGGGCACTTCGGTCCAGCGGGCGGTTTGGGGGTCGCCCACCAGCACTTGTCGCGGGCCCTGCCGCGGTTCCCGCTGAAAGGCCAAACGACCGTCGGGGGCCCAACGGGGCTGGTCGCACAGCGCGGTTTCGCAGGCGACGAGCACCCGGGCCTGCCCCGCGGGCAGGGAGCGCCACCACAGGTCCGCGCCGCCCTGTTCGTTGGCCGCGCTGTACACCACGGCCCGGCCGTGGGGTTCCACCGCAAAGGAAAGCACCGGCGTGGGGCTACGGGTGAGGGCGCGGTGGCTTTGGGGCGCGGCGGGGTCCAGGGCATACACCTGGGCCGGGCCGGCGTGGGGCCACAGGTAGGCCAGGAGCACGGGGCGCACCCGGAAGGTGAAGGTTTGGGGCGGGTCGGCCAGGGGCGGCCCCACGGTCAGGCGCACGCTTTGGTGGCGCGGCCAGCCCGGCGGCGCGGGGGTAAAATGCCAAACGCGGCCATCGTCACTGGCGCGCCAGCGGCCCACCACCGCGGGAGTGAAGCGCACGGCCTGCTGCACCGTGGCCTGGTCCGCGGCCGCGCTCAGACTCAAGGTCAGCGGGTCCAGGCGCGACCAAAGGGGGGTGTCGGGCTGGGGGCTCAGGGCCAGCAATTCGGGCCGTTGGCGCCCCCCGCGGCGGAAGTACAAGACGGCCATGGCCGTCAGCAGCAACACGGCCAGCCCAACCGCGACGAAGCCTTCACGCCACGACCGCCGCGACGCGAGGTCAAATTCGGACGGGGGAGGAAAGGGTGTGTTCATGCACCAAAGGGAACCGGCGCGCTGGCCGCCATCGTTCGGCGAGAGTTCCAAAGCCCCTGGGGCCTGCGGTGCCACCCCGCAGACGGACACGATTGTAGCACATTTCCCCGGTCAGGCCCGCCGGGCTCGGGCGCTCCCCGCGGCCGATGGTGTGGTGGTACAATCAGGGCGGATTTCCCCCGCAGGAGGCTTGTCATGCGCATTGGTGGTTTGGGTTTGCCCGAACTGTTGCTGATTTTGGCCATCGTGCTGCTGCTGTTCGGCGTGGGGCGCATCAGCCAGGTCATGGGCGAGTTGGGCCGTGGGTTGCGGGCCTTCAAGGAAGGGCTGCAGGGCGACGAAGCCCCGCAAAAGCAGGACGACGCCGGTTCCGACGGCCCTGCCGCGCCCGCCGCGTGAATCATGACTGCCGCCGCGCGTGGGCCGGTGCAGCTGTTCCCCGCGTGTCTGGCAGCCACCTTTCGCCCGGGGCTGCTGGATGCCGCGCGGCAGGTGCTGACGCACTTAGGCCATGAGGTGCACATCCCGCGGCAGGTGACCTGCTGCGGGCAACCGGCCTTCAATGTGGGCCAGTGGGAAGAAGCCCGGACCATGGCCCGCCAGACCATCCAGGCCCTGGAAGCGCGCCCCGGGCCGGTGGTTTTGCCCTCGGGCTCGTGCGCGGCCATGGTGCGGGTGCATTACCCCGAGCTGTTTGCCGACGACCCCGAATGGGGCCCTCGGGCCCGGGCTCTGGCCCAACGCACTTACGAGTTCAGCGAATACCTGGTGGAGGCCCTGGGCCTGCAGCGCCTGCCGGATGCCCGCTGGGCCGGGCGGGTGACCTTCCACCCCTCGTGCCACATGCTGCGGGACTTAGGCGTGCGCCGCGCGCCCAAAGTGTTGCTCGACAACCTGCCGGGCGTGACCCGGGAGCCGCTGCCCAATGAGGAAGTGTGCTGCGGCTTTGGCGGCGCGTTTTCGGCCCAATACCCCGACCTGGCCGCGGCCATTGGCGAGCACAAAGTGCAAGACCTGCAAGCCACCGGGGCCCAGGTGGCCGTGACCGCGGACCCGGGCTGCCTGCTGCACCTGGCCGGGATGCTGCACCGCCAGGGGGTCAACCTGCCCGTGGTCCATCTGGCCGAGCTGCTGGCCGCGGCTTTGGGCGCCTGAGCGCCTGTGACGGCGCGAGCCAGTCGGTTTTTTTGTTTCGCGTTTTTCGTTCCCCACTTTTCGGGCCCTACTGGTAGAATTAAGCCGGACGCCACGGTAGGCGTTCGTTTTGCTGGAATTCGCGCCTGCGCGCGCAATGGAGGCTTGAGCCATGTCCGAGATTCTGACCGGTTCCTTTAAAGTGAAGATTGGCCTGGCCCAGATGCTCAAGGGCGGCGTCATCATGGATGTGGTGACGCCCGAGCAGGCCAAAATCGCCGAAGATGCCGGCGCGGTGGCCGTGATGGCCTTGGAGCGGGTACCCGCGGACATTCGGGCCCAGGGCGGCGTGGCCCGCATGAGTGACCCCGAACTCATCCTCAAAATCATGGACGCGGTGACCATCCCCGTAATGGCCAAAGTGCGCATTGGGCACTTCGTCGAGGCCCAAATTCTGGAGGCCATCGGGGTGGACTTCATCGACGAATCCGAAGTGCTCACCCCCGCGGACGAAGAGCACCACATCGACAAGCATCAGTTCAAGGTGCCTTTCGTGGCCGGCGCTCGCAACCTGGGCGAAGCCCTGCGGCGCATTGCGGAAGGCGCGGCCATGATTCGCACCAAAGGCGAGGCCGGCACCGGCGATGTGGTGGAAGCCGTGCGCCACGCGCGCGCGGTCATGGACGAAATTCGCCGCCTCAAAACCATGGCCGACGAAGAGCTCTACGCCTATGCCAAGAACATCGGCGCGCCCCTGGAGCTGGTGCGCGAAGTCAAGCGCCTGGGCCGCCTGCCCGTGGTCAACTTCGCGGCCGGCGGCATTGCCACCCCCGCGGACGCGGCCCTGATGATGCAGCTGGGCATGGACGGCATCTTCGTCGGCTCCGGCATCTTCAAGTCCGAAAACCCGGCCAAGCGGGCCGCGGCCATCGTCAAAGCCGTCACCCACTACAACGACCCCGCGATTTTGGCCGAGGTGAGCAAGGGCTTGGGCGAGCCCATGCGGGGCCGCCAGGTGGCCGCCTTGCCCGAAGAAGAACGCCTGGCCGTGCGGGGCTGGTAGCCGGCCCATATTCCCCTTCCCCGGAGCATCGCCATGCCCGAAGTGGTCCCCAACCCCGAAGCCCTGCGCGCCTATGCGCAGCAGGTGCACAGCGACCTGACCATTGGCGTGTTGGCCCTGCAGGGTTCCTACTGGGAACATGAGGCCATGCTGCTGCGTGTGGGCGTGGGCGTGCGCGAAGTGCGTCTGCCCGAAGACTTGGACGGCCTGGCCGGGCTCATCATCCCCGGCGGCGAGAGCACCACCATGGGCAAACTGGCCGTGGAGTTCGGCCTCATGGAGCCTCTGCGGGCCTTCGCGCAGGAACACGCCATGTGGGGCACCTGCGCGGGCGCCATCTTCATGTCCAAAGACGCCCGGCGGCAGCAGCCCTTGCTGGGGGTGATGAACATCGAAGTGGAGCGCAATGCGTTCGGACGCCAGGTCGATAGCTTCGAGATTGACCTGGACATTCCGGCGCTGACCGCGGTGGACCCGGACCCGCGACCCTTCCACGCCATCTTCATCCGGGCGCCCCTCATCGAAGCGGTGCATCCCCCCGCGGAAGTGCTGGCCCGGCTGCCCGATGGGCGCATCGTGGCCGCGCAGCAAGGCCATTTGCTGGCCACCGCGTTCCACCCCGAGCTGACCGACGACGAACGCTTCCATCGCTACTTCGTGCACCTGGCCCAACGCGCCCCTGTGCGGGCCGGTTGAACCCACCGAGGGTGAGCCATGACCCGCATCGCCCGGTTCTGGCGGCGGCATTTTGGCGGTTCCCGCTGGCGGGTGTGGCTCACCCCCGGCCTGGGCATCAAGCGTTGGCTGGTGCTGTTGTTTTTGGGCGTTTTCTTCCTGGCCGTGGGCACGGCCATCGCGGTGCTGCATGTGTATCGCACCGCGCCCGAAACCTGGTGGCTGCCCCTGCTTTCTTCGGCTTCGCTGCGCTTTTTGCCCCGCTGGTTGCGGGCCCTCATCTTCGGCGCCGCGGGGGTGGCCCTGTTCGTGGGCGGCCTGTGGGGGCTCAACCGCTCGCTGCTGGCCCCCTTTTTGCAAAGCGGCAAACCGGTGGTGGAAACCCTGGCCGCCTTTCGCAAGCGCGAGCGCGGCCCCCATGTGGCCGTGCTGGGCGGCGGTCATGGCCAATCCACCCTGTTGCGCGGCCTCAAAGCCTTCACCCACAACATCACCGCCATCGTCTCGGTGGCCGACGACGGCGGCTCGTCGGGCCGCCTGCGGCAGGACCTGGGCATTTTGCCCCCCGGCGACATTCGCAATTGCCTGGCCGCGCTCTCCGACGACGAAGACCTGCTGGCCCAGCTCTTCCAGTACCGCTTCCCCCAGGCCTATGGCGACCTGGCTGGCCACTCCTTCGGCAATCTGTTCCTCACTGCGATGATGGGCCTCACCGGCAGTTTCGAGCAAGCCGTGCTCGAAGCCGGGCGGGTGCTCTCGATTTACGGCCGCGTGGTGCCCGCGACCTTAGACCCCGTGGAGCTGCGGGCCGACATGCGGCTGCCCTTCCAAAGCCACACGGTGGTGGTTCGGGGGGAAAGCACCATCCCTCAAGCCCAGGGCCAAATTCGGCGGGTGTGGTTGGAACCGGACCGGCCGCGCGCCTTTCCCCCCGCGGTGCAGGCCATTTTGACCGCGGATATGGTGGTGGTGGGACCGGGCAGCCTTTACACCAGCCTGCTGCCCAATTTGCTGGTGCCCGAAATCGCCCAGGCCCTGCGGGCCACCCGGGCCCTGCGGGTGTTCGTGGTCAATGTAGCCACCCAGCCCGGCGAAACCGACGGCTTCAGCGCGCAGGACCATGTGCAGGTGGTGGAAGCCCACGCAGGCAGTGGCCTGTTCGATGTGGTGCTGCTCAACACGGGCCGCTACAGCGAACTGCCGCCGGGCGTGACATGGGTGGAAGAGGACCCGCAGCGGCCCTTCCCCTACCCCGTGGTGCGGGCCGATGTGGCCTCGGCCCAACAACCCGGCCGCCACGACCCCGAAAAGCTGGCCCGCGCGCTCATGCGCCTGCTGGAAGAGCGCACCGGCCCCTTGCTGTGAGGCCGGTCCCCGCCGGAGGTGTTCCCCATGACTCGCACCATGCAAGCCCTGTGGCTGGAAGACGGCCAGCTGCGCTACCGGGACGATGTGCCCGTGCCCACCCCGGGGCCCGGCGAGGCCCTGGTGCGGATGCGGTGGGCCGGCATTTGCGGCACGGACCTGGAGATGGTCAAAGGCTATTACCCCTTCACCGGGGTGCTGGGCCACGAGTTCGTGGGGGAAGTGGCGGCTGCGCCGGACGCGGCCGAGTGGGTGGGTCGCCGGGTGGTGGGCGAAATCAACATCACCTGCGGCCAATGCCGGTTTTGCCGCCGCGGGCTGGAGCGGCATTGTGAAAACCGCACGGTGCTGGGCATTTTGGGCCATGATGGCGTGTTTGCCGAGTATGTGACCCTGCCCGTGCGCAATTTGCACCCCGTGCCCGAGGGGGTGCCCGACGAGGCCGCGGTGTTCACCGAGCCCCTGGCCGCCGCGCTGGAGATTTTGGAGCAGGTGCATGTGCGCCCCACGGACCGGGTGCTGGTGCTGGGTACCGGGCGTTTGGGGCAGCTCATCGCCCGGGTGCTGCGCCTGACCGGGGCCGAGGTGCACGGCGTCACCCGCCGGGAGCGCAGTGCGGCCCTGCTGCGGCGACACGGCGTGCAGCCCATCGCACCCGAGCAGGTGCCCACCGCGGCTTACCCCGTGGTGGTGGAAGCCACCGGCTCGCCCCAGGGGCTGGAACTGGCCCGCCAGGCGGTGGAACCCACCGGGCGCATCGTGCTCAAGAGCACTTACGCGCATCCCCGGTCATTGAACCTCTCGCCGGTGGTGGTGGATGAATTGACCCTGGTGGGCTCCCGGTGCGGGCCCTTTGCCCCCGCGCTGCGGCTGCTGGAGGCCGGGCTGGTGGACCCGCGCGACTTGGTCGACGCGCGCTACCCCCTGGCCGAAGGGGTGCAGGCCTTTGCCCACGCGGCCCGGCCCGGCGTGTTCAAGGTGCTTTTGCGGGCCCCGGCCACGCCAGGGGGATGAAACCGCGGATAGACGCGGATGAAAAAGAGCGGGGAGCGGTGAGCAGGGAGCAGGGAGCGCGGTAGGGGCGCAGCGTGCTGCGCCCAGCGCGGTAGGGGCGACCCGGCTGGTCGCCCTGGGGAATGAAACCGCGGATGCACGCGGATAAACGCGGATAAAAAGAAAAAACCACGGATAAACACGGATGGACACGGAAGAAAGACAGCAGGGAGCAATGAGCGGTGAGGGAGCAGGGAGCGCGGTAGGGGCGCAGCGTGCTGCGCCCAGCGCGGTAGGGGCGACCCGGCTGGTCGCCCGGCCCGGTGGGGTGATGAAACCGTGGATAGACGCGGATGAAAAAAAGCAAGGAGCGGGGAGCAGGGAGTAGGGAGCGCGGTAGGGGCGCAGCGTGCTGCGCCCAGCGCGGTAGGGGCGACCCGGCTTGTTAGCCGGTGTAGGGTTGTACCCCACTGTCCGTCAGGCTTTTGTACCCCTTTTGCGTCTGGAAGGCTTGACATAGGCGATGTTGAGATTACAAATGGCTTGGGCATCAAACTGCTTGGGCTTCAA
>JALSPJ010000224.1 GCA_026985995.1 Anaerolineales bacterium | reverse complement strand
CAGCAGCAGCAACCCCTGCACGCCGCGGCCCACCCAGGCCCGCCAGCGGTGGGCCGGGTCTTGCTCTCGGGCGCGCCATTGGGCGCGCTGGGCCCAGGTCCAGGCCGCGGCCACGGCCAGCAGGGGCACCACGGCCAGGTGCATACGCGGGTCGGCCAGAATGAGCGCGTGGGGCAGGGTGTAGGCGGCCAGAAACGCCGCGGCCCAGGTCCACGCCGGTTCCCCATGGGGGTGGGCGATGGTGCGGGCCGCGCTCAGAGCCAACGCGGGGAAAGGCAGCACCCACACGGCCAGCACCAGGTAGAGCACGGGCCGCGGCCACGCGCCCAGCACGCCGTTGCTGTAGAGGTACATGAAGACCCGGGTTTCCAGCCCGTAGAAGGCGGCCAGCCGGCGCAGCACCCGGCGCAGGAACTCGCCGGGACCGGCTTGACGGATGAACGCCCAGGCCTGGGCCCGGGCAATGGCGTCGCGTTCTGCGTCGTCGACGATGGGCAGCAAGGCCTGCGCCGCGGGCGGGTAGAAGGTGCCGTCGCCGTCGGGGTGCGCGCCAATGTAGAGGTTGTAGCCCCCCGAGGTCTCGAGCCATACCCAGCGGCCGTGTAGCCACGCGTTGCGCACCAGTAAGGTCAGCACGGCCAGGCTCAAGCCCACCGCGGGCCAGCGCGCGCGGCGGTGGGCACGCGGCAGCAGCCACGCCCGGGCCAGCAGCAGGGGCACGAACACCGCGGCCACCGAGCGGGTGAGCATGGCCAGGCCCAGCAGCATCGCGGTGCTCGCGGCCCAGGCGCGGGGGTTCCCCCGGGGGCCCTGGGCCAACCGCAGCAAGAAGGCCAGGCTCAGGGGCAGGAACAGGTTTTCGGTGGCCAGGGCCAGGGGCAGCAGCACCAGCATGGGGTAAAAAGTGACGCTGAGCGCGGCCCAGCGGGCCACCCGGGGCGCGGTGGGGGCTAAGGTGCGAGCCAGGGCCCAGGTGAGGGGCGCGACCAGCGCGGTCACCACGGCCTGGGCCAGGCGGGCGGCCAGCCAGCGGTGTTCCAACCCCGCCAGCCGGTAGAACAGGGCCAAAAACGCGGGGTAGAGGGGCGCGCGGAACGAAGTGGGCAGGCCCCGGGGGTCATAGGCCGGGTGGGTGGTGGGGTCGAAATCCAGGTAGCGCTGCAGCAGGGCCACATCGGCCTGGGCATACCAGCGGTAGCCGTGACCCGCGGCCAGGCTGCGGGCCAGCATGTCGTATTGGAACATGTCGTCCAGGCCGATGCCCAGGTTACGCCCGGCCAGCACCGCCAGCAGGCGCACGGCCAGGGCCAGCAGGAACCAGCCACGCGGGCCGCGGGGCCAGGTCATGCGCTACCACCCCGGCGGGAAAGTGGTGGGCAGGCGGGCCGCGGTGGCCACCAGCTCCTGCGCGGCGCGCACATGGGGAACCAGGGCCATCATGTTCCCCTTGGTGAGGCGCAGGCTGCCGCGCAAAATGGCCGCGATGGGCGGCAACTGGCCCTGGAGGATGGCCTTCCAGGTGGCGGGGGCGGCCCGCAGCACATACGCGGCCCGGCTTTCGTCGGCCTGGGTGCTCGCGCCGCGGCATTGGCCGTGGTGCAGGTCCAGCCACACCGCCCGGGCCTGGGGGAACCCGCGGGCGGGGTCGGCTTCGATGACCAGCAGCAGCGCGCCTTCCCAGCTGCGGGCCACCTGTCGGTAGCGGGGGTTGGCGTTGAGGGCCTGGCAAAAGGCCTGGGCCCAGGCCGCGGTGAAGAGCTCGGGCGCGAGGGTCATGCTTCGTCTCCTGGGGGTGCGGCGGCGCGGTCTTCCCAATAGCCGAGGAGCGCGTGCAGGCCTAAGAGGTAGGAGCGCCAGCCAAAGCCGCTGATGCTGCCGATGCAGGCCGCCGCGGTGAGGGAACGCTGGCGGAAGGGCTCCCGGGCGAAGATGTTGGAGAGGTGCACCTCGACCACGGGGATGGGGATGGCGGCGATGGCATCGCGCAGGGCCACGGAGGTATGCGTATAGCCACCGGGGTTAAGGACCACGCCGTGGGCCCAGTCTGCGGCCTGGTGCAGCGCGGTGATGAGCGCGCCCTCGCCGTTGTGTTGGGCCGTGTGCACGGCCAGGCCCAGGGTTTCGCCCGCGGCGCGCAGCCGGCGGTCGAGCTCGGCCAGGGTGAGGGTGCCGTAGATGTGGGGCTCGCGGCGGCCCAGCAGGTTGAGGTTCGGGCCGTGGAGCACCAGCACGGGGCGGCGTTGGACTTGGGCGGACATGGCGCTTCTTCTCCGCGGTCAGGCTGGTTGGGCGCTGGGCCTTGGAACGGTGCGAGTGCGTATAGCCATTGCTCCCTGCTCCCTCTCTACTCCCCGCTTTCCGGGCCCCAACGCCGGAGCACCTCTTCCCACGACAGGGTGGGCACGCCCAAAGCCTGGGCCTTGGCCAGCTTGGAGCCCGGGTTTTCGCCCACGATGAGGTACGAAGTCTTGCGGCTGACCGAGTTGGTCACCTTGGCGCCCCGGGCTTCGAGCCAGGCTTTGGCTTCTTCGCGGGTCAGGCCGGGCAGGGCGCCGGTGATGACGAAGGTCAGCCCGGCCAGGGGTTGGGGTCGGGCCTCGGCAGGCCGCCGGGCCCGGGGCCACACGCCGGCCCGCCGCAGCTTTTCCAGCACCTTGCGGTTCCGCTCCCGGCGGAACCAGTCGACGATGAAGCGCGCGGTCACCGGGCCGATGCCCTCGATGGCGGCCAGGTCCTCCTCCGTGGCCTGGGCCAGCGCGTCCAGGTCTTCGTAACGCTCGGCCAGCCAGCGCGCGGTCACCGCGCCCACCCCGCGGATGCCCAGCGCGTAAATCAGGCGCTCCAAGGGGCGGTCCTTGCTGGCTTGAATGGCGGCGATGAGGTTTTCGGCTTTCTTTTGGGCAAAGCCTTCCAGGGGCAGCAGGTCCGCGACTTTGAGATAATACAAATCGGCCACATCTTCCACCAGGCGGGCCTGCACCAGCTGCTCCGCGATTTTGCGGCCCAGGCCCTCGATGTCCATGGCTTCCCGGGAGGCGAAGTGTTCCAGGTTGCGGCTCAGCTGCGCGGGGCAGGCCGCGTTGATGCAATAAACCGCGACCTCGCCTTCCACCTTTTCTACCGGTGCGCCGCACACCGGGCAGTGGGTGGGCGGCTCGTAGACCCGCTCTTTGCCCGTGCGGGCCGAGACCACGGGCCCCACGATGTAGGGGATGACATCGCCGGCCCGCTTGACGATGACCCGGTCGCCGATGCGAATGTCTTTCTCGCGGATGTAGTCGAAGTTGTGCAGGGTGGCCTTGCGAATGACCACGCCGCCGATTTCCACCGGTTCGAGCACCGCATAGGGGGTGAGCACGCCCGTGCGGCCCACATTGACCTTGATGTCCAGCAAGATGGTGGTCACTTCCCGGGCCGGGAATTTGTAGGCCACCATGCCCCGGGGGTCTTTGCCCACCACGCCCAGGCTCTGCTGCAAGGCCAGGTCGTTGATTTTGATGACCACGCCGTCCAGGTCATAGGGCCAGGTTTCGCGGCGCGCCACCCATTTGCGGTAGGCCCGCTTGACGCAGGCCAGGTCCGGGCACAGGTCGGCTTCCACCACCGGGAAGCCCAGGGCCTCCAAGGTGCGCAGCACTTCCCACTGGGTGCGGGGCGGATTGGGGCCCTGGTAGACCACGATTTGGTAGCACAGCAGGTGCAGGGGCCGCGCCGCGGTCACCTTGGGGTCCAGTTGCCGCAGGGAACCCGCGGCCGCGTTGCGCGGGTTGGCGAAGGTGCGTTGACCTTCCCGGCGCAGGCGCTCGTTGAGGGCCTCGAAGTCCTGGTGGGTCATGTAGGCCTCGCCCCGCACCACGATGTAAGGCGGGGGTTGGGGCCCGTCGGGGTGCACGGGGATGCGCAAAGGCACCGCGCGCACGGTGCGCAGGTTGGCGGTGATGTCTTCGCCTTCTTCGCCGTCGCCCCGGGTAGCGCCCAGGGTGAAGACGCCGTCGCGGTAGTGCAGCACCACGGTCAGGCCGTCGATTTTGGGCTCTACGGTGAAGTCGGCTTCCCGCACCCGGGGGTTCAGGCGGGCCAGGCGTTCCAGCCAGGCGTCGAGTTCCGCGTCGTTGAACACATTGGCCAGGCTGAGAATGGGCGCGGGGTGCCGCACCTTGCGGAACCCTTCCGCGGGCGGCGCGCCGGCCCGCTGGGTGGGCGAGTCGGGCGTCACCCACTCGGGATGCGCCTCTTCGATGGCCTTCAACTCCCGCATCAGTTGGTCATACTCGTAATCGCTGATGATGGGGTCGTTGAGCACATAGTAGCGGTAGTTGTGGTAATGGATGAGGCGCTTGAGCTCTTCGTAGCGTTGGCGCAAGGCCTGTTCATCATCACGGGGCATGGGAACTGCTCCTCCAGGGTTGGAAATACGGAAACGAGGTTAAAGTTGTGTAAAAAATGGCATCCCCCCTTGACTTTTGTCTCGATTTCTTATAGGCTTTAGAACGGCCCCAGCAGTCACTGCCGGGTGGGAAGAATTATAGCGCGAAATCCAAACCGCGCCAAGCCATGAGCCGCAGTGGCTGCGTGGCCCCGGTAGGACCTGGGTAGCAAGCCGTCGGTGTTCGCTTGAAGGAACCCCATGATGCGCCTTGCATGGGGTGTAGGTTGTGATGCATCCCTTGAAGGCGGAGGGAGTGGTTATGATGGCCTTAGGAGACGAAATGAAGCAAATCCTTTCTGTCGCCCATTCGCTGTCGGGCCTGCAGGCCGACGATTTTGCCGCGCTGCGGCAGATTGCCGCCGAAGCCCAACCCTGGGCCGAGGAACTGGAGGCCCAGATTCGGGACCTGCTGGCCGCGCACGAGGCCACCCGGCCCTATGTCGACACTTACCTCAACGGCCAGCCCGCGGCCTGGTTCCGCTCGCTGTTCGAGGTGCACGATGTGCAGGCCTTTCTGCACGCCCAAATGAACCTGGCGGTGGAGCATGTGCGGCACGGCGTGCCCAACGAAGTGGTGCTGGCTTTGGCCCCCCGCTGGGTGGAATGGATGACCACCAAAGCCGCGCAAACCTTGGGCTACGAAAAGGCCCAGGAAATCGCGGTGGTCATGACCCGGGTGCTCAACCTGGCCGCAGTGGTCATGGTGGCCACTTACGACATGGTCATCCGCCGCACCTTCATCCGCGAGACGGGCTTCTCCGAGGCCCTGCTCAAACGTCTGCAAACCCGCACCCTGCAGGAAATTGCGGACGAGATGAAGCAGGAACAGCAGGACGCGGAGGCCGCGGCCGCGTGAGACGCGGTGTTTCGCGCGTTTTGCCACGCCGGCCGAGGGGGCGCCATCGTTCCCTCGGCTTTTTTGTTAGCCCGGTGCCTGGCCCCCCGCCGCGCGGCGCAGCCCCAGCCGCCGCACCGCCAGCCAGGCCAGGCCGTTGAAGAGCACCGCGGCCCCGGCCGGCGCGAGCATTCCCCAGGTGGTGTAGAGGCGGGGGCCTATGGCCGCACCCAAGGCCCGGCCCAACGCCACCGACGCGGCGAACGCGCCCATGGTCAGCGCGCGGTGGCGGGGCAAAATTTCCGTCAGCAGGGGAATGCTGCTCACCAGCAGCACCTCGAAGGTGAAGAAGAAGGCGAACAAGCCGGCCAGGGCCGCGACCGGGCCCCAGGGGGCCACCCAGGGCAGGGCCAGCGCGGCCAGGCCGTTGCCCAGCAGCCCCCAGGCGATGACCCGCTCCTTGCCCAGGCCGTCTACCGTGGCCACGGTGAAGGTTTCGCCGGTGAATTCGGCCGCGCCGATGACCGCGGCGGCCAGGCTCAGCCCGGTCAGGGCGAAGCCGTACGCGTCTTGTAGCCACACACCGAAGAGCAGCCCCACGACCTCGTTGGCTGCGGTGGCGAACAAGCCGAAGGCGACGGCTGCGGCAATCCAGGGCGACCTTAATGCGTATAGCCAGTTCAACTTATTGACCGCCACGGCCATGGCCTTTTTTCTTTTTCCTTCACTGCCGTCAAACACCCGCAGCACCCCCACAACAAACAGCACCCCCAGCCCGGCCATGGCCCAAAAGGGCGCCCGCCAGCCCCCTCGGGCCAGCAGCCAGCCTATCACCGGCATGCCCACGAAAAAGCTCAGCGACCAGCTGTACTCCGTCACGGCCAACACCGCGCCCCGCCGGGCATAGGCCACCCGGTCGCCCACAAAGGCCTGCATCGAGGCGTCGAAGGCCACCTTGGCCCAGGCAGCCAGCACCAACGCCAGCGTGAACCCCCACCACGAGGCCCAGCTGCCGCCCAGCACCATGCCGGCCACGAACAACCCCAGGCCGAACAACATGCCCGCGCGGCGGCCGTGGTGTTCCGCAAACCAGGTGAGCGCCGGCCCCACCACCAAACTGGCCGAACGCCAGGCCAGGGCCTGCGTGGTGGCCGTGAGCGTGAGCCCCAGCCCGGCCTGAAATTCCCGCAAGAAGGGATAGGCCATGCGGTTGGCCGCGTTGAGCACCAGCCGAATGACCACGAACAACACCAGCCACCCCAACCACTGCCGTCGGCTCGCCATCCGCCACCTCCCTTCACAGCTGCACTTGGGCGCGGCCCACTTCCAGCCCCCGCCAGTTGGTCACCGGCCCTTCGGGGTGCCAGGGTTGCAGGGTTTGGGGGAACCCCTCCGGGAACAGACCGGCCCGACGCAGCAGGGCCAACGCTATCATCCCCCGGGCGCGGTTGCGCGCGTCGCCGTCCGCGATTTTGACCACCACGCCCACGCCCCCCGTCGCGCCCGGCCACAGCCCCGGCTGCAACCCCAAGGCCTGATAGCCTTCCGCGCCGGCCTTGGCCACCACCCGCGGGCCCAAGGCCCGCATGAGCTCCGTGTCGAAGCGGCCCGGGCCGCCCACCATCTCGGGGTGGCGGGCCATGGCCTGGGTCACCTGCCGCGCGGCCCGGTCCCAGGGCGGTTCCACATCCGCCGGGTCCATCAGCCGGGCCCAGGCCCAGGCCGCCCGATACAGCGGCAACGCGAAATTGGGCGCGCTGCAGCCGTCGGTTCCCAGCACAATCTCGTCGGGCTGCAGCCCGGCAAACCGGGCCAGCGCGGCCCGAATGTCCTGCTGCACCCGATGCTCGGGGTCCAGATAAGTGGCCGTCTCCCAGCCGTGCAGCCGGGCCCGCAGCAGCATACCTGTATGTTTGCCCGAGCAGTTGTGGTGCAGGGGCGTGGGCGCGCGTCCGGTGCGGGCCAGGTTGTGGGCCGTTTCCCGGTCCATGGGCGGGTGCACGCCGCACTGCAGGGCCTCGGGGCCCAGGCCGGCCCGTTGCAGCATGGCCGCCACCCGTTGGGTGTGCTCGGGCCGCCCGGTGTGCGAAGCGCACAGCAGCGCCACATCGGCCTCGTCCAGGCCAAAGTGCTCGGGGCCGCCCTCGGCCACGAAAGGCAGCACCTGAAAGGGCTTGGCCGAGGAGCGCATGAACACCACCATGGTGGGGTCGCCCAGGGCCCACAGCAAACGGCCGCTGCGGTCCACCGCGGCCGCAGCCGCGAAATGCACGCTTTCGACCAGGGGGCCCCGGCCGAGGAACACCGCGGGCGCATAAGCGCGGGTTGGGGGCATGGTTCACCTCACGGGGAAGGATGGGCCTGGGTGGCGCGTTCCCAGGCCAGCAGACGGGCTTTGAGGGCCGTGCCGCCGGGCGCGCTGAAGCCGCGCAAATCGCCGTTGGCCGCCACCACCCGGTGGCAGGGCACCACCAGGGGAATGGGGTTGCGGGCCAGGGCCTGACCCACGGCCCGCGCGGCCCGGGGCCGACCGATGGCCGCGGCGATTTGGCCGTAGGTGCGTGTCTCCCCCCGGGGGATGGCCCGGGCGGCCAGGTAGA
>JALSPJ010000223.1 GCA_026985995.1 Anaerolineales bacterium | reverse complement strand
GCCGGTTCCGCCCTGGTTGCCGCCGGTGTTGGCCGCATTGCCCGGCTCGCGTTCGGGCGCGGCACCAATGGCCGCGGCCGCGGTGTGGGAGCAGGGCGCAAGCTGGGCCTGGAACCAGCTGCCGTCTTCAGGCTGACGGTAGCGGATGCCGTCGGCGTCGACCAGAATGAGCGCGTAATCGAGCCACCCGGGGCGGCCCTGCAGGGTGTTCCGCGCGGCCGCGTTCAGGTCCAGCGCCGCGGTAAACAGGCCGCTGTCGGTGGCTTGTAAGGGAAGGGCATCCTCCGCGACCACTTCCCCTTGTTGGGCGACGCGCACCCGGTAGTGCACCTCCATGCGCTTCACCGAGCCCAAGGGCACCAGCTGGAAGCGCACCTGGGTGGGGCCACAGCCGTTTTCGCCGTAGAACACCCGCATTTGGAACCGCGCGCCGGGCGCGGTCCCCGCGGTTGGGGCCGCCGCGGTGAAGGCCGGGCCGGGGTTGGCCGGGTTTGCGTTGTTGCCGCGCGCCCGCAGCAGGAAGGCACCCACCGCGGCCGCGCCGGCGATGAACAGCAGGAAAACCAGGGCCACCAGGCCCCACATCGAGCGTCTGCCCATGACAAACCTCCTTTGCATCGAGAGGAAACGGGTGCTCGAGGCCAAAAGCGCCCTTATCATTCCGTGTTACTGTCAGGGCAGCGTCAGGAGAGGCGGGGGGTGGAGGATGGTGGGGGGAGTTGGAAGTTGGAGGTTGGAGGTTGGCTGACGCTGCCCT
Organism: Anaerolineales bacterium; assembly: GCA_026985995.1. Taxonomy (GTDB): domain Bacteria; phylum Chloroflexota; class Anaerolineae; order Anaerolineales; family DRMV01; genus JAADEN01. Next base: position 1,017 of record JALSPJ010000223.1, on the reverse strand, counting down.
GACGCGGGTCGGGTACAACCAGGGTGTGTGTTCGGCGGGGGTTCGTCCCCATGCACACCCTGGGAGTGTGTACCATGAAGCGACCCATTTCCTGGCGAGCCTGGTTGGGCCTGAGCGCGCTGGCTTTTTGGGCCCTGTTGGCCTGTCAAACCGGCAGTGCGGCCGTGGCTCCCAACACCGCGACGGGCCGCGGCGCGGCCGATACCACCCCGCCCGCGGTGCTGCGGGTAACCAGCCTGGCCGAGGTGTACTACGGCGGCGCGTGCGGCGCGCCCGTGCTGACCGTCTCCGCGGTGGCGCGCGACGAAAGCGGCCCGGTACCCCAGGCCTGGGTGCAGTATGCTTACCCCGGCACGGCCGTGGCCGCTCGGGTGCCCCTCAACCCCATTGGCAACGACGCGTTCGTGGGGCAAATTCCCGTGGGGCAGGAGGCCCCGCAGGCGCTGCAAAACGGCCCGGGCATGTTGCAATATCAGGTGTGGGTGAGCGACGCCGCGGGCAACACCACCGCGGCCCCCGCGGCCGACGGTTGGTTTGAAGTGCAGGTGCGCTCGTGCGTCGATTCCGGCGTCATGGGGAATGGCGCGGCCGGCAACGGCGCGGTGGGCGCGGTGCCGCCTTTCTTGCCGGGCGGTAGCGGTTCGGCCACGGGCCCGGGGGGAAATCCCGCACCTCCTGCGGGCAACGCGCCGGCCCCGCCGCCCCCTGCGGGCAACGGTCCAGCCCCTTCGGGGCCGGGCGGCGTGGCACCCCCGGCTGCCCCCGCACCCCCTGGGGACAATCCGCCCCCGGGCGGCGCGGCCCCGGCCCCACCCCCCGGTGGGAACCCCGGCGGTTCGACTTACGACCCGCCCATCATCTGCTACCCCGACTGCGAGGGCAACGGTGATACCGGCATTGTGGAATTGCCCCCCGAATATCAGCCCGAAAACCCGCCCGGCGTGATTGTCGTCGACCCCAACGAAATTCCGCCCATCGACGACCCGGGCGGCAACCCCGGCGGTGGCAACACGGACC
>JALSPJ010000222.1 GCA_026985995.1 Anaerolineales bacterium | reverse complement strand
TCAAGGCCAGCAGGGCCACATAGCTACCCAAGGCCACGGCCTTGGCCCGCGCGCCGTCTAAAGCCCGGGGTTGCACGCGCCAGAACACCGCGGCCAGCAGCATCATGCCCGCCAGCAGCGCGGCGTAGGCCGCCAGCACCAACCCGCGCCGCTGGGGGGCCAGCAGGCCAAACGCGTGCAGGGCTTCCAGGTCGGCTTCGTCGAGCACCTTGCCCCGGGGCACCACAATTTCCCCCCGGCGGAAGGTGCGCACCACGGGCTGCACGCTGCGGCGGGCTTCTTCTTGCGCCTCGGCGGTGCGCTGCGGGTTGTAGCGCACATTGGGGGCCAGATACGCGGCGGCCAGCTTTTCGGCCAGGCGGGCCTGCACAGGCGTGAGGTCGAAGCTCAGCCGAGCCGGGACCGCGCGGCGGGCCTCGTCCAAGCGGTCGTCGCGGATGGGCGTCTGCATCACTTCCACCAGCACCCGTTGGGCCTCGAGCTTGACCCGCGCCCAGGCGTTGTCGTCCAGCAGCACCAGCTGGCGGGCTTCGTCGGGCGTCAGACCCAGGCCGGCGACGCGCAGCAAATCGAGCACCTTCTCTTCGACCGAAGCATAGGGGTCGGCCCGCACCGCGTCGATGTACTTCAAAGCGGCCTGCAGGCGCTCCAGCTGCTGGCGGGCCACCGCGGGGTCCAGGGGGTCATACACGCGACCCACGGCCCGGGCCGCTTCCTCCCGGGCGCGCGCGGTGAGCACCGGGCTGGGGAAGGAGATGGACACCGGCGCCAGGATGTCGGTGGCGGCCACATCGCCCACCTGCCAGGTGGTGGGCTGCAGCCGCGGGCTGGTAACCACCAGCACCGCGAACACGGCCAGCCACCACAAGGGGAACCACAAGGCCCGCAGCCAAATCCGCCGGCTCCGGCGCTCGTCTTGCGTCATGCGCTTATGCCTGGCTCAACAAACGGCGCACCACCGCGCTGGCCTGCTGGCCCGTGGCCCGGCCCCGCAACCGGGGCATGAGGGCCTTCATCACTTTGCCCATGTCCCGGGGGCCCTGGGCCCCCACTTCGGCGATGACTTCCCGGGCCAGGGCTTCCAGCTCGGCCTCGCTCAAGGGCTGGGGCAGAAATTCCTCCAGCACCGCGATGACGGCCTGGGTGCGTTCCACCAGGTCCATTCGGCCGCCGCGCTGAGCCGCCTCCAAAGTCTCACGGCGCATTTTGACCTGCTTTTGCAGCACGGCCAGCACCTCGTCTTCGGTCAAAGGCCGCTGCTTTTCCACCTCGGCCATTTTGATTTCGGCCAGCGCGGTGCGCAGGGTTTCCTTGCGCAGCATATCTTTGGCCCGCAGGGCCTCTTTGAGGGCTTGCTGAAGGCGGGTTTTGGTGTCCATAACCGGAACCTCGTGGGGAAGGGGGAAGTTAGAAGTTAGAAGTTAGAAGTTGGAAATTAGAGGTTGGTAGATAGAAGTTGGTCGTTGGAGGTTGGGGGAGTGGCGCCCCGCTCTCTGCTCCCTGCTCCCTGCTCACTGCTCCCTGCTCACATTATAACCGTTCCTTCGCCTTGCAGCGCGCGCAATACGGGGTGTTCCACCCGGCCATCGGCGATGATGACCCGCGCCACGCCCTGGTCCAGGGCCTCTTGCGCGGCCAGCACTTTCTTCTTCATGCGGCCCTGCGCGTAAGCCATGGCCTGCTCTAAGCGGCCCCGGGGAAGCTGGCGTATCAGGCTGCTTTCGTCGGGAAACCGCTCCAACAGGCCCGGCGCGGCGGTGAGCAACAGCAGGGTCTCCGCGCCCAGCGCGGCGGCCACCATGGCCGCGGCCCGGTCCGCGTCCACATTCAAGGCCTCGCCTTTCTCGCTCACGGCCAGGGGCGCAATCACGGGCAAATAGTCGTGCGCCAGCAGCACTTGCAACAGCCCCGCGTTGACCGCCTGAATCTTGCCGGTATAATCCCCGCGCAGGATTTTGCGCTTGCCGTTTTCCACCACCCGAATGGCCCCTTTCCGTTTGGCTTGCAGCAAACGGCCATCCAGCCCGCTCAGGCCAATGGCGTTCAGGCCCTGCTGCTGGCAGGCTTCCACCAGCAAACCGTTGACCTTGCCCCGCACGGCCATGAGGAAGATTTCCAGCGTGCGCCGGTCCGTGTAGCGGCTGGTGAAGCCCGAGGGCGAAGTGACGAAGCGGGGCGGATAGTCCAACGCCTCACCCAAAGCGTTGGCCTCGGCCGAGCCGCCGTGCACCAGCACCAGCTGCCATTCGGGTTGTGTGCGATGCAAAGTGGCCACATCGTGCACAATGGCATCGAATTGCACCCCTTCGGTACCGCCCAGTTTGACCACCAACACGGGCATGATTCTCGCTCCTGAGGAAAAATCGGGGATGGGGATTGTACCATCCCAGGCCCAATCGTGGTAGCATTACCAGCATCCAGGCTTCGGAACGCCACCAGGAGGCACCATGCCCACCAACCACCTCCGCCGTTTCAAATTATCGTGGGAAGAAGCCGCCCTGCTGATTTGGGTGGCCGCGCTGCACCTCTATGTGGCCACCGCGTCGGTCTACACCCTGCTCACCTGGTTCCACATCGACGACGCGTTCTACTACTTCGTGGTGGCTCGCAACATAGTGCTGGGCCAGGGTGTGACCTTCGACGGTTTGGGGCCCACCAACGGCTTCCACCCCCTGTGGATGGCGCTGCTGGTGGGCGTGTACGCGCTGCTGGGCCGCGGCGGGGCGCTCATCTTGCCCCTGCGGGGCGTGTTGCTGCTCACCGGGCTGTTGCACGGCCTCACGGGGCTGGTGCTCTACCGGGCCGGGCGCCGGGTCTTCAGCCGGGGCGTGGCCTGGGCCCTGGCCGTCGTCTGGGTCTTCAGCCCCCGGGTGGTGGGCGCGTATGTGCTGGGCAGCATCGAAAGCGCGCTCAACGCCCTCACCCTGGCCGGTATGTGGTGGGCCACCCTGCACCTCGCCCGGTCCGAGCGGAGCCCTTCCCCCAAAACCTGGGCCGCCTGGGGCCTGAGCCTGGCCCTGGCCCTGCTGGCCCGGCTCGACAACATCTTCGTGGTCGCGGCCATGGTGCTGGCCGTGGTGTGGCGTTACCGGGCCTGGTGGTGGAACCGACTGCAGGCCCGCGCCTGGCGGCAACTGGCTGGCTGGATGGCGGCCTGGGCCGGGCCGCCCCTGGCCCTGGTGGGCGGCTATTTGCTGTGGAGCTGGGCCTATGTAGGCGGCGTGGTGCCGGTGAGCAGCCAGGTGAAAACCTGGTGGGGCACCTTCGGCAGCGGCACGCCTTACGGCGCGCCCTCGGCCGACCCCTGGTGGATTGCCCTCATCAAAGCCAACCTGGACCCGCGGCCCAAGCGGGCCTGGGGCTGGGTTTTGGCCCCCTTGTGGGACCTTTACCACCGCTGGGAGGCCCAATGGCTGGCCTTAGGCCTGCCCGAAATTCAATCGTGGCGCGAAGGGCTGCCCGTGGCCTTGGCGGGCCTGGCCGTGGCGGCCGGACTGGCCTGGCTCACCCGGCGCTGGTGGTGGCCGGTGCTGCGTCGGGCCTGGCTGCTGCCGTGGTTCCTCGGTTCGGTGGTCCACGCCGGCTATTACACCATCGCCCGGCACATGGCCGTGCGGCACTGGTATTGGGTGGCCGAAACCCTGTGGCTCTACTTAGTGGCCGCGGTGCTCACCCAGGCCGCCTGGGACGCGCTGGCCCCGCGCCTGCGCCGGGGCCGCGCCTGGCCCCGCTGGGCTCTGCCGGCCTTCATGGCCGGGCTGCTTCTGCTGGGGGGAACCCGGCTGACGCGCACTTTCCTGCGCACCTACAAGCACAACCGCCCCGGCGTGCACATGTACATCGACTACGCCCGCTGGGTGGAGGCCCACACCGAGCCCGGCGCCCTCATCGGGGCCACGGGCGCGGGCAGTTTGGGTTACTTCGTCCAGGGCCGCACCATCGTCAACTTAGACGGCCTCATCAGCAATTACGCCTATCTGGAGGCCATGAAAAGCGGCCGGCGGGTGGACTATTTGCGCCAGATTGGTTTGGACTACGCGCTGTTGGGCAAGGCCCTCTACAACCGACCACCGTATGAGGACCTGACGCCTTACCTGGAGGAAGTGGCCAAATATTACAACCCCGACGAGGAATGGGGCATCGTGCTGCGGCGCTTCGTGCCGCCCCCGGAAGACGCTTCAGCCGGGGCCCCAAATCCGTAGCGCGCGGGCGCGCACTTCCCATTGCAAGTGGGCCGTGCGCAGCAGGGGGTCGCCGTCTAAGTGCACGGGCTGGGGCTGCGCCAGCTGCCAGGTTTGGGGCGTGGGCAGGGGGTGCAAATAGGGGGTGGAACCCCGCGCGTAGCCCCACAGCCAGGCCCACGCGGCCCGCAGCAAGCCCTGCCAGCCCTGGCCTGGAACGCGCCACACGGCCAAACGGCCATCGTCGGGCGTGATGGCCGCCCGCAGCCGCACCAGGTCACCCGCGTAGCGGGGTTCCTTGAGCACCAGCCACATCCACTGGGGCCCGGCCGCCGGGGGCCGGCGCACCTCAAAGCCAGGCCACCGCCCCAACAGGCGCACCACGGCCCAGGCATAGCGCAGCACCACCGCGCCCCGGGCGCTGCGGCGTTGGCTTTCCAGCGCGTGCACCACCGCGGCGTCGAAGCCCACCCCGGCCCACGAAAGAAACACCAGCCCATTAAGCACGCCCACATCCCGCCGAAGGACCACCCGCCCCCGGGCCAAGCGGGCCGCAGTGCGGGCCCAGGACCGTTGCCAGGCCCACGGCCGCGGCGGCCGCAAGCCAATGCTGCGGGCCAACACATTGCGCGAGCCCAAGGGCAACGGGCCCAGCGCGGTGGCGGTTCCCACCAACCCCTGAGCCGCGGCCCGATAAGACCCATCGCCCCCGGCCACGAAGACCACCGGCACGCCCGCTTCGGCCGCCTGCCGAGCCCGGCGGGTCATCTCGTCCCGGGTGGGCACCACATGGGTGTGCACGGCCCAACCGTGCCGCTCCAGCACCTGGGCCAGCACCGCCGCGCCCATTCGGGGCCGTCCCCGCACACCGGCGATGGGGTTCACCAGCACCCAGGCCGCGGGGTCAGGCATTGCGCACATCACCGCTCAGGCCGCCGCGCTTTTCCACCAGGCGAATGTTGGTCAAGCGCATGGTCTTGTCCGCGGCTTTGGCCATGTCGTAGACCGTGAGCGCGGCCACGCTAACCGCGGTCAGGGCTTCCATCTCCACACCCGTGCGGGCCCGGGTGCGCACCGTGGCCGTGATTTCCACCCCGGGCAGGTCGGGCCGTAGGGTCAGTTCCACGCCAATGTGGGTCAACGGCAGGGGATGGCACAAGGGAATGAGGTCCGCGGTGCGCTTGGCGGCCATGATGCCCGCCAGCTGGGCCACGGTGAGCACATCGCCCTTTTTGAGCGCGCCCTGCTGCAACAGCTCGAAAGTGTGGGGCTGCATGTGCACCTCGCCCTTGGCCACGGCCACCCGCTCGGTGATGGGCTTGGCGCCCACATCCACCATGTGGGCCCGCCCCTGGTCGTCCAGGTGGGTCAAACGGGCTTCCCGGGTCATGCCTCGTCTCCGGCCAGCGCGGCCACCAGCACCCGGCAAAACGCGGGAATGTCTTGGACCACCCGGCCCCACACCAGGTTGCCGTCGCGGAACGCGGGCTCGTCCACCCAGGTGCCGCCGGCGTTGAGAATGTCATCGCGAATGCCCGTGGAGCCGGTGGCCCTGTGTCCGGCCACGATGCCGGCCGAGATGAGCACCCATCCGCCATGGCACAGGCTGGCCACGATTTTGCCCTGGTGGTAGATGCCCCGCACCAGGTCCAGCACGCCGGGGTCGCGGCGCAACTTGTCGGGAGCCCAGCCCCCGGGCACCACCACCGCGTCGAAGTCGTTAGGGTTCAGGTCCGCGGCCGCGACTTCCGCGGTGGCCCGCAGGCAGTGCTTGCCGGTGTAAGTGCCGGGCTTGCGGCTGGCCACCACCACCTGCGCGCCCTCTTCTTCCAGCCGCATCCGCGGCACCCAAAACTCCAGGTCCTCGAAGCCTTGTTCGACCAGGATGACCACTCGCTTGCCCTGCAAACGCATAGCAAACCTCCACAAAAAAGGGTTGTGGGGGAGATTATACCGGAAGTGCAGCAGCCGCGCGGCAGCACGGCCCCATGCCGCGCGGTATAATCGCGGCCACAACGCCACCTTAGGAGCCGGGCCATGAGCGTTTTCCTCCACGATGTTCCCCTGGACGAAGCCCTGCGCCGCTGGCATGCGGCCCTGGAGCGGGCCGGTCTCGCCGGGCCCTTGGGAACCGAGCGCATTCCCTTGGACGAGCACGCGTTGGGCCGCGTGCTGGCCGAACCGGCCTTTGCCCGCATTTCATCGCCCCACTACCACGCCGCGGCCATGGACGGCTTTGCCACTCGCGCCGCGGCCCTGGCCGGCGCGTCGCCTTCCCACCCCGTGGATTTGCGCTTAGGCGTGGACGCGGTCTATGTCGACACCGGCGACCCCCTGCCCCCCTGGGCCGATGTGGTGGTACCCATCGAGCAAACCGAGCCCCTGGACGCCCAGGGCCGGCCCGCGGCCAACCCCCGGCAGCCCCACACCGTGCGGGTGCGGGTCGCGCTGCCGCCCTGGAAGCATGTGCGGCCCATGGGCGAAGACATCGTGGCCACGCAGCTGGTGCTGCCGGCCGGTCATGTGCTACGCCCCGCGGACCTGGGCGCGCTGGCCGCGGCCGGCTTCACCCATCTTACCGTGGCCCGGCAACCCCGGGTTGCAGTGCTGCCCACGGGCACCGAGCTGGTTCCCATTGGACAGGAACCCCGGCCCGGCGACATCATTGAGTTCAACTCCGTAGTGCTGGCCGCGCAGGTCAACGCCTGGGGCGGGCAGGCCACTCGCTTCCCCATCACGCCCGACGACTTCGAGCTCATCACCCAGCGGGTGGCTCAGGCCGCGGCCGACCACGATTTGGTGCTGCTCAACGCCGGTTCCTCCGCCGGCTCGGAGGATTTCTCGGCCCGGGTGGTGGAGCGCTTAGGCGAGCTGCTGGTGCACGGCATTGCGGTGCGGCCCGGCCACCCGGTGATTTTGGGCCTGCTGCACCTGGAAGGCCGCGCGGTGCCCATCATCGGCGTGCCGGGCTACCCGGTTTCGGCCGCGCTCACCGGTGAGATTTTCGTCGAGCCCCTGCTGGCCCGCTGGCTGGGCCGACCGGCCCACGAACCCCAACGGCTGACCGCCCATCTGACCCGCAAGCTCACCTCGCCGCCCGGCGACGACGACTATGTGCGGGTGGCTGTGGGCCGGGTGGGGGAACGCTGGTTGGCCGCGCCCCTGTCGCGCGGCGCGGGGGTCATCACTTCCCTGGTGCGGGCCGACGGCATCGTCATCGTGCCCCGGGGGGTGCAGGGCCTGCCCGCCGGTGCGGAAGTGCAGGTGCATCTCTACCGCCCGCCCCACGAACTGGCCCGGGGCATTTTGGCCATCGGCTCCCACGATGTGGCCCTGGACCTCATGGCCCAATACCTGGCCCCCCGCCGACGCCTGGCCTCGGCCCATGTGGGCAGCCTGGGCGGCTTAGTGGCCCTGCGCCGCGGCGAGGCGCACCTGGCCGGCGCGCATTTGCTGGACCCCGAAAGCGGCGACTACAACATCGGCTATGTGCGGCGCTACCTGCCCGGCCAACGGGTGGCTTTGGTCACCCTCACCTTCCGGCAGCAAGGGCTCATCGTGGCCCCCGGCAACCCCAAAGGCCTGCAGGGCCTGGAAGACTTGGCCCGGGACGATGTGCGCTTCGTCAACCGCCAGCGCGGCGCGGGCACCCGCATTTTGCTCGACTATCATTTGCAGCGCCTGGGCCTGCGCGCCGAAGACATCGATGGCTATACGCAAGAGGAAT
>JALSPJ010000221.1 GCA_026985995.1 Anaerolineales bacterium | reverse complement strand
GTCATCTTCCACCCCCATGTGCACACCGTCTACTCCGACGGCCATGGCACCCACGCCCAGGTGCTGCGCGCCGCGCTGCAGGCCGGGGTCGATGTGCTGCAATTCACCGACCACAATGTGCGGGTCGACGGCATCGAGGGCTACTACGGCCAGGGGCCGCGCCGGGTGCTGGCGCTCATGGGGGAAGAAATCCACGACCGCACCTTAGGCCCCGATGCGTGGGGCAATCACCTGCTCACTTTCGGCGCGCGCGAAGAGCTGGCGCCCTACGCGGCGGACCCGCAGCGCCTCATCGACCGCACCCGCGTCGCGGGCGGCCTGGCCTTTTTGGCCCATCCCTTCGACCCGCCCGCGCCCCTGGTGGGCGAATCCGCGTTCCCCTGGCGGGCCTGGCAGGTGCAGGGCTACCACGGGCTGGAAATCTGGAACGCGATGAGCGAGTTCAAAAGCCGCCTGCGCACCTGGGCCCATGTGCTCTTCTATGTCCTGCAGTTCCACCGGGTGGCCGTAGGGCCCTGCCCCCGCACCCTGGCCCAATGGGATGCCCTCACCCGCCAGGGCCAACGCCTGGTGGCCATCGGCGGCTCCGACGCCCACGCCATCCCCAAGCTGGGCGGCCGGGTACGCATCTTCCCCTACGCGGCGCACTTTCGGGCCGTGAACACCCACCTGCTGCTCCCCGCGCCCCTCACCGGCCGGGTGGAAGCCGACCGGCGCGCGGTCTACACCGCGCTGGCCGCGGGCCGCGCGTTCGTGGCCAACGACCTGCTGGCCCCGGCCCGGGGCTTTCGCCTGCGCGCCCTGCGCCACGACACGCCCGTCGCGGTCATGGGCGACCAGCTCCCCTGGCAGGAGGGCTTGCAGTTGGACATTCGCCTGCCCAGCCCCGCGCCGGGTCGGGTGCTGCGGAATGGGCAAGCCGTGTTCCGCTGGAAAAAGGCCCAGGCCCGGCTGACGGTTCCCCTCACCCGCCCTGGGGTCTATCGGGTGGAAGCCTATCGCCGCGCCTGGGGCCGCTGGCGCGGCTGGATTTTCAGCAACCCCATTTATGTGCGAGAGGCCGCATGACCACCCAACCGTTGCGCACCGCGGACTTCGACTACGAGCTACCGCCCGAGTTCATCGCCCAGGAGCCAGTGGAACCCCGGGACCACGCCCGGCTCATGGTGCTGGAACGGGCCACCCGGCGCATCACCCACGCCCACTTCTACGACCTGCCGCGCTTTTTGCGCCCCGGCGATGTGCTGGTGGTGAACCAAACCCGGGTCATCCCGGCCCGGCTGCAGGGCCGCAAAGTGCCCACCGGCGGCAAGGTGGAAGTGCTGCTGCTGCGGGCCGAGGGCCCCCGCACCTGGCAGGCCTTGGTGCGGGGCCGGGGGCTCAAGCCGGGCAAACGCCTCGCCTTCACGGCCGGACTGGAAGCCGACATCGTGGCCGACCTGGGCGGCCCGCTGCGACGGGTGCGCTTCAACCGCCCGGTGGACCCCGAAGCCTTGGCCGCCATCGGCCAGGTTCCCCTGCCGCCCTATATTCACCGGCCCCTGCAGAACCCCGAACGCTACCAAACCGTGTATGCCCGGGAGCCCGGTTCCGCAGCCGCGCCCACCGCGGGGCTGCACTTCACCCCCCGCCTCATCGAAACCCTGCGCCAAAAAGGCGTGCGTTGGGCCCCGGTGACGCTGCATGTGGGCCTCGATACTTTCGCGCCGGTCAAAGAAGAAGACCCTCGCCAGCACACCATGCACACCGAATGGTGCCGGGTTCCCCCCGACACCGCGGCT
>JALSPJ010000220.1 GCA_026985995.1 Anaerolineales bacterium | reverse complement strand
GGCCGCGCAGCACGGGGTCATCATTCCCGTGCAGGCCGAATATCTGGCCCTGGAAGGGCTGGGGATGCTGATGCAAACCATCCGCAAAGTGCGGGAAGCCCTCAACCCAGGCCTCAAGGTGCGCGGCGTGGTCGTGACCATGTACGACGGTCGCACCCGCCTCAGCCGCGAGGTGGTGGACGAAGTGCGCTCGTACTTCGGCAAGACCGTGTTCCAAAGCCTCATCCCCCGCAGCGTGCGTTTGGCCGAGGCCCCTTCCCACGGCCTGCCCATCGCCGCGTACGCGCCTTCGTCGGTGGGCGCGCGGGCCTACGCGGCCCTGGCCCGGGAGCTGTTGACCGGCGACGGTTTTGCCCCGCCCGAAGGCAAAGGCGACCGCACCGCGCGCGGCCCGGTTCCCGCACCCCACACCCCGAGGTTGGACCTATGAGCCCCAAGAAGCGCTACGGTTTGGGTCGGGGATTGGACGCCCTCATCCCCGGGGGAGAAGGGGGCGATGCGCCGACGCGTGGGGTGCAGTATGTGCCCATCGCCGCGGTGCGGCCCAACCCGCAGCAACCCCGGGCCCGCATGGACCCGGCCGCGCTGGAGGAGCTGGCCGCGTCCATTCGCGAGCACGGCATTTTGCAGCCCCTGGTGGTCAGCCGGGGCCCGGGCGAAGGCGAGTTCACCCTCATCGCGGGGGAACGGCGCTGGCGGGCCGCGCAGCTGGCCGGGCTGGAACGGGTGCCCGTGCTGGTGCGGGAGGTCACGCCCCAAGAGCAGCTGGAACTGGCCCTCATCGAGAACATTCAGCGCGCGGACCTCAACCCCCTGGAAGAGGCCGAGGCTTACCGCCAGCTGCACGAAGCGTTTGGTCTGACCCACGAGGAAATCGCCCGACGGGTGGGCAAGAGCCGGGTGGCGGTGACCAACGCGCTGCGTTTGCTCAAGGCCGCGCCGGCCGTGCAGCAGGCCCTGCACCAGGGCCGCATTCGGGAAGGGCACGCGCGTGCGCTGTTGGCCCTGCCCACCCACGCGGCGCAGGAGGCCGCGCTGCAGACGGTGCTGCGCGAGGGCCTCTCGGTGCGGGAGACCGAGGCCCTGGTGCGCAAGCTCCTGGGGCGGGCGGAGGTCGCGCGGCCCCGCGGCGCGGCGCGTTCCGCCGACGACGCGGCCACCCGCAGCATCGAAGCGCGCTTGCAGGCCCATTTGGGTACCCGGGTGCAGGTGCGTCCGGGCCGACGCGGCGGGCGCATTGTGCTCTATTACTACTCCGACGAAGAACTGGACGCGCTCTTGCAGCGCCTGTTGCGCGCCTGAAGGCCCACCGGGCGCAGGCCGCGCGTCCTGCTTAGGAGGGGCGCCCATGCCAACCCGAGACATCCCCGCGGTGGTGGTCAGCCGGTTGCCGTTGTACCTGCGCGCCTTGTGTTACGCCCAACAAGAAGGCCTGACCACCATCTCTTCGCAAGAGCTGGGCCGGCGTTTGGGCATCACCGCGGCGCAAATTCGCAAAGATTTGTCCCTCTTCGGCGAGTTTGGCAAGCAGGGCACCGGCTACCCCGTGGCCGCGCTCATTCGCCAGCTGCGGCGCATTTTGCATGTCGACCATGTGTGGGACATGGCCCTGGTGGGCGTGGGCGCGTTGGGCCGCGCGCTGCTGCACTATCAGGGCTTCGCCCGCCGGGGGTTCCGCATTGCCCTGGCTTTCGATATGGACCCCACCAAAATTGGCCGGCGGGTGGGCGCGTTCGTGGTGCAAGATGTGGCCCGCCTGGAAGCGGCGTTGCGCTCGGCTGACATTCGCTTGGGTATGATTGCCACCCCGGCCAGCGCGGCGCAGGAAATTGCCGAACGCATGGTGCAGGCCGGGGTGCGGGGCATCCTTTCCTACGCCCCCATTCACCTGCAACTCCCGCCCGACATTCAAGTGGAATACATCGACCCGGTCATTCATTTGCAGCGCATGACTTTTTACCTGGGCGCGCAGGGTCGTCCGGCCTCGGCCGACGAACTGCCGGGCGCGCAGCCGTGCGGGCATCACGACGAAGGGTAAAGCCCCGGCAACGGGCAGCGTTTTGTGGCGGGCGGCCAGCAGGGTCGCCCGCTTTGGGTTTGTTTGGGGGGGAACCGGCGTGGGACCGAGGCCGTTACGATGCGGCAGGGGCCGGCGCGTGGCCGTTGCCGCGCGGGGCCGCGTAGCGCTGCCGCAGCCAGGCCTCGGCCTGGGCCCGGGTGGTGATTTCTCCCGCGGCCTGGGCTTCGGCCAGGGCTTGCAGCGCCTCACCCACCCAGGGACCGGGCGCGCGGCCTACCAGGCGCACCACTTCGTCCCCGCGCAGCAGGGGCCGGGGGGCCACGATGCGGTCGTGGGCTTCCCACCAGGCGTGCCACAGGGCCCGGGCCACTTCCACATGCTGCTGCCACACCCCGTGGGGCGGCGAAAGGCCATAGCGGGCCAGGGCCACGGCCAGGGCCACCAGCACGGCATCCACCCCGGCCTCGCCGGCGCGGCGGTAGAAGCGGTGTTGTTCGCGCGGGGTGGGCGTGTGGCCCGCGGCGGCCCAGGTCAGCACCTGCCCGTGCTGAGCGATGATGCGCTGCAGCGTGCGCACTTCGGCCCGGCTCAGGTGCAGGGCCCGGGCCCGGCGGGCGGCCAGGCGCGCGCTGGCCTCGGCCGAAGGATGCGGTTCGGTCGCGGCCACATTGTGGTAAAACGCGGCCCACACCGCGAGGGCTTTGCGGCTGCGGAAGGGCGTGAGGGGCCGGTTCCAATGCGCGGCCAGGGCCTGCCGAAAGCGGCCCAAGCGCCACGAAACCAGCCCCAGGGCGAAGTTGGCCGCGTGTTCGGGGTTGTAAGTGGGGGCCAGGGCCTGGGCCAGCAGGTGCAGGTTGTGCCCGGCCCGCAGGGCCAGGTCCCAGGGGCGCAGGCCGAAAGCGCCGGGCGGCAGGGCGCGCAGCGCGTGCAGCTCGGGCCACACATGGGCCAGGGCCTGCACCTGGTCCAGCACCCGCAACGCGGCATCGGCCCGGGGGTGCGCCAGGATGCGGAAGAGCTCCTCGGCCCGGCGCTCGGCCGCGGTGCGGGGCAGCAGGGGCGCGGCCTGGGGCAGCGCGGCCCGGGTTTCGGGGGTGAGCCGGAATTGCAGCGTTACGGCCAGGCGCACCGCGCGCAACACCCGCAGGGGGTCGTCGTGCAGGGCCTGGGGGTGGGTCAGGCGCAGGCGCTTGTCTTTCAGGTCCTGCAGCCCGCCCAAGGGGTCGATGAGGTGCTGGGGGGCGTGCGGGTCCAGGGCCAGGGCGTTGATGGTGAAGTCGCGCAGGCGCAGGTCGGTTTCCAAATCGGGCCCCCGGTAAGCCGCGAAGTCGAGCACCCGGCGGGGGCGTTGCCCCGCGGGGGGCAAAATCACCCGGGCGATATCGCGCCGGGCGTCGAGGACGAAGAAGGCCGCGCCGGCGAAGCGGCGGGCCACCTGGCGGGCGAAATCCGCCGCGCCGTGGGGGAGGACGAAGTCCAGGTCGTGGAGGGGGCGCTTGAGGAGCCAATCGCGCACCGCGCCGCCCACCAGGTGCAGGGGTTCCTCCCCGCGCCAGGCGCGCACCAGCAGGGCCTCTTCGGGCAAAGGGGGCAGAAAGGCCGCGTGGAAGCTCATGCGTCGGTGGGCGGTTGGTAGCGTTCCAAGTCGGGAATGGCGATGAAGGGCAGGTTGCGCCAGTAGCCGTCCATGTCCAGGCCGTAGCCGAAGACGAACACATTGGGGATTTCGAAGCCCCGGTAGTGGATGGGCACATCCACTTCCCGGCGACCGCGCTTGTCGAGCAGGGTGCACACCCGCAGGGAGCGGGGTTTGCGCATTTCCAGCAGCTCCAGCACCTGCGAGACGGTGTGGCCGCTGTCGATGATGTCTTCCACCAGCAGCACATCCCGCCCGGCGATGCCCGTGTGCAGGTCCATGGTCAGACGCAGTTCGCCGTGCTCCCGCCGGCCCTTGCCGTAGGATTCCACGGCCATGAAGTCCATTTCGTGGGGAATGGTGAGGTAGCGCACCAGATCGGTGAGGAACATGACCCCGCCCCGCAGGATGCACACCAGCAGCAGGTCCTTGCCGGCGTAATCGCGGCTGATTTCCGCGCCCAGCTCTGCGATGCGCTGCTGGAGCTTTTCCTCGGGGATGAGGATTTCCTTGAGGTACTCACGATAGTCCTGAACTTGCATCATGCGACGCGTCCTCCTGGGAGGTGAGAAGCGCGGGATGCCCGGGCACTTCGTGGTGCACGCGGCAGCGGGGCTCATACATTTCGGCCGCGCCCACGACTACGATGGGGTCGTTGTAGTGGGCGGGTTGGCCGTCGATGAGGCGCTGGCTGCGGGTGGCTTCCCGGCCGCATACCATGCAAATGGCGGTGAGCTTGTCGACCCGGTCGGCCTGGGCCAGCAGTTGGGGCATGATGCCGAAGGGCTCGCCGCGGAAGTCCATGTCGAGCCCGGCCAGGATGACCCGCACGCCCCGGTGAGCCAGGCGTTGCACCAGGGGTAGCAGGTCGGCGTCGAAAAACTGGGCCTCGTCGATGCCCACCACGGTGGTGTCGGGCTCCAGGTGGGCCTCCAGCTCCCGGGCCCCCGCCACCGGCAGCGCGTGAAACTGGTCGCCGTTGTGGGAAACCACATGCCGCGCGCTGTAGCGCTGGTCCAGCCGGGGTTTGAAGACCTGCACCTTTTGGCGGGCGATGACCGCGCGGCGTAGCCTGCGGATGAGCTCCTCGGTTTTGCCGCTGAACATGGGTCCGGCGATGACTTCTACCAGACCGTGGGAATGACGCATCCAGGCACCTCCTGCGTAGGGTGCCTCAAGTATACCGCGGCCTGGGGAGGTGCAGACCGCCTGAATGCTAACCCCAGGGCTTTTCGAACGCCAACGGCATCCACAACACCGAATTTAAATTTCACACGGAGACCCAGAGAACACGGAGAGAACAATTTTTCTGCCTCTCTGCGTTTCCCGTGCCTTTGGGTGATTTTACTGGACGCCGGCCACGGCGCCCTTTCCAAAAGCCGTAAAATGTGTTACCATACGCGTGCATTTTCCCATTAGGAGGGCACGATGTTTTCCGATGTTTTGGAAACCATGCTTAAATTGACGGGTTACACGCCACAGGACGCGCAAACCCTGGCCGAAACTTACGAGGTCACTTCGCAGTGGGCCGAGGAACTGACGCAGGCTTTCTATGACTTGCTCTTCTCTTATCCGCCCACGGCTGCGGTGTTCAAGCCCGGTGAGCGCCCGGCCCGGGAGGAGACGCTGAAGAACTGGTATCGGCGGGTGGTGAGCGGTCAAATCGACCAGGAATTCTGGCTGTGGCAGTGGCGAGTGGGCCTCATCCACATCCCCCGGCGGGTGCCCAACGATTTCATGCTGGGCATGATGAGCCGGGTGCAGCAGCTGTTTTTGCAAAAGTGCCTGGAGGCCTGGCCCGCGCCCCGGGCCGTGGAGGTCTTCCTGGCCTTCAAGCGGGTGACCGATGTGGTCGCCGGGCTCATCGCCGAGGGCTACATGCGGGGCCACCAGCTGGCCATGAAGGAGTTGCTGGGCTTTCGGCAGGAACTGCTGGACCGGATGATGGACATGGAGGTCGAAACCCTGGTCGACCGCCTCATGAATCTTAGTGTGGCATCCAATTAGCGTCCGATTTTCGCGCCCCAGGGAGGTTAGCCTATGTCGAAGCGCACCGCGGACCTGCTCCGGCGGAAGGAGCGTTATTTGTGGCCCAGCTACTTCCTCTATTACACCGAGCCTCTGGCCATCGAGCGCGGGGAAGGGCTGTATGTGTGGGATGTGGAGGGGAACAAGTATCTGGATTTCTTCGGCGGCATTCTGGTCACCAGCGTGGGGCACGGACATCCCAAGGTGCTCGAGCGGGTCAAGGCCCAAATCGACCGCATCGTGCACACTTCCACCCTGTACCTGCACGAGAACATCATCGCCCTGGCCGAAAAGCTGGCCGACATCGCGCCGGGGGACCTGAGCACTTCGTTCTTCACCAACTCGGGCACCGAGGCCAACGAAACCGCGGTCATGCTGGCCAAGGCCTACACGGGTTCCCACGAGATTATCGCCCTGCGGAACAGCTACAGCGGCCGCTCCGCGCTGGCCATGAACCTGACGGGCATTGCCGCGTGGCGGCCCGTGGGCAGCGAAATCCCGGGCATCAAGCACGCCATGGCGCCTTACTGTTACCGTTGCCCCCTCAAGGCCACTTACCCCCAATGCGGCGTGGCCTGCGCCGAAGATGTGGAAGATGTCATCCGCACCAGCACTTCGGGGCGCATCGCGGCGTTCATCGCCGAGCCCATCCAGGGGGTGGGCGGCTTCGTCACGCCCCCGCCGGAGTACTTCCCCGCGGTGGCCGAAATCGTGCGCAAGTACGACGGCCTGCTCATCATCGACGAGGTGCAAACCGGCTTTGGCCGCACGGGCAAATACTGGTTTGGCATTCAGCACTGGGATGTGGAGCCCGACATCATCACCATGGCCAAGGGCATTGCCAACGGCTTCCCCCTGGGCGCGACCATCACCCGGCCGCACATTGCCGCGGAGCTGCCCAAGAAGGGGCTGAGCATCAGCACCTTTGGCGGTAATCCAGTGTCCAGCGCCGCGGCGTTGGCCACCATCGAGGTCATGGAAGAAGAAGCCCCGCCCGAGCGGGTGGCCGAACTGGGCGCGTTGCTGCGGGCCGGGCTGGACGAGATGGCCGAGAAGTACCCCATCATCGGCGAGGTGCGGGGCAAGGGCCTGATGCAGGGCGTGGAGCTGGTGGCCGACCGGGCCACCAAGGAGCCTTCGGCCCAGGCCGCGGCCATGATGCTGGATGCCACCAAGGCGCGCGGTTTGCTCATCGGCAAGGGCGGCGCGTTTGGCAATGTGCTGCGCATTGCGCCACCCCTTACCGTGGACGAGGACCAGATTCGCGAGGCCTTGGAGATTTTGGACCACGCGTTCGCTGCGGTGCAGGACGCGTTGGGGTAGCGAGGATTGCATGAACAGAGAACGACAGGCGCATTCGGGCTTGTTGGCACATATTACGCAGCAAGACTGGCGAGCGTTTTGTGAGCGCTGGAAGATTCACGAACTGGCACTGTTTGGCTCGGTGTTGAGGCCAGACTTTAGGTCCGACAGTGATGTGGATGTGCTGGTTGAGTTCGAAGCCGATGCTGCCTGGTCCTTGCTTGACCACATACGTTTACAACGCGAGTTGCAAACCTTGTTGCAACGCAAGGTGGATTTGATTACCAAACGCGGTTTGCAATACAGCCAAAATTGGCGTTTTCGCGCGGAGGTCTTGCGTACGGCGCGGGTGGTATTCCGTAAAGGCCAGGAGCCAGTCCGTGAATAGGGACCAGACCGTTCTGTTGGATATAATACATGCTTGCCGATGGATCTTAGATTTTACGCGCGATGTCTCGGATTTTGATGCATTTTTGAGGGACGCGAAAACACGGTCCGCGGTTTTGTACCAGATTTTGGTTATCGGCGAAGCAGTCAAACGCCTGTCCCAGGATTTTCGGCAGCGTCATGAACATATCCCCTGGGCTTTGATTGCAGGTATGCGCGACCACATCATTCACGGGTACGATGTCATTGACTGGGAAGAGGTTTGGCGCACGCTGCAAGGGGATATCCCATGGCTGCTTCGACAGCTGGAAATGCTCTTAGCCGAATGACCTTTAAAGGATTGCGCTTGCTCATTCTTTACCGTTGTGGAGGCCACAATGCGAGTGCTCGTTTTAGGCGGCGCCGGCGCGGTGTGCAGTGAAACCACCCGCGACCTGGCGCGTTATAGCGACTTCGACGAAATCGTCATTGCCGAATACAACACCCAGGCCGCCGAAGCCCTGGCCGCGGAATTGAACGACCCGCGGGTCAAGGTGGTCTTCTTCAACGCCGACGATTACGACGGCATGGTGCGCCTCTTCC
>JALSPJ010000219.1 GCA_026985995.1 Anaerolineales bacterium | reverse complement strand
GCCCACCAGGCCGTCGTCCACCAGGTTGAAGGCATATTTCAAGAAGCGGATGCTCATGGGGCTCTTGCGGTTGATGGTTTGGGCCCACTCGAAGGCCACCACTTCCAGATTTTCGTGGGGCACCACCGCGTTGACCATGCCCATGCGGTAGGCTTCTTCCGCGGTGTAGACCTTTTCCAGGAAGAAGACTTCACGGGCCCGCTTTTGCCCGATGTGGCGGGCCAGATAAGCCGAGCCATAACCGGCGTCGAAGCTGGCCACCCGGGCGTCGGCCTGCTGAAAGCGGGCGTGCTCACGGCTGGCGATGGTGAGGTCGCATACCACATGCAGGCTGTGCCCGCCGCCCACGGCCCAGCCGGGCACCACCGCGATGACCACCTTGGGCATGAAGCGAATCAGGCGCTGCAGTTCCAGCACATGCAGGCGGGGCAGCTCGTAGCCGCCTACATAGCCGCCTTTGCCCCGCACCCGCTGGTCGCCCCCGGCCGAGAAGGCCCAGCCGCCGTCTTTGGGCGAGGGCCCTTCGCCCGTGAGCAGCACCGTGCCGATGCCGGTGTCGAGCCAGGCATCGCGGAACGCGTCCAGCATCTCGTCGATGGTCTCGGGCCGGAACGCGTTGCGCACTTCGGGCCGGTTGAACGCGATGCGGGCCACGCCCTGGGCCTTGTAGTAGGTAATGTCGCGGTAATCCTTGACTTTTTGCCAGTCCGCGGCCTTGCGAATGTGCTTCCAGGTGTCGGGCATGGGCTGCGCTCCTCAAGGGGAATGGGCCGCGCGCGGCCGCCGCGATTATACCAGGCCGCGCGGCCCACACCGGTTCCCCCAAACCCTCAGGGCGTGGGCGTGGGCTGAAATTCCTCGCCCGTGCCCGACCCGGCCACATGTACTTCCTCGGCCAGCAGGGTGCCATCGGCCTGCCGCCAGGCGTGCACCACCACCCAGTCGCCTATTTGGGGCTCGGGCCCCACGATGCGCGTCGCGGGTGTCACCTGAACCTCCAGCCCCGCCACCCACCACACCCGGCCCTCGCGGCGGGTGAGCTGACCCGAGAATTCCACTTCCACCCCATACAGCTGCGCCACGGGCTCCGCGTGCCACAAAATCCACGCCCCGTGCCGCGCGTCCCAGGTGGCCGCCACCTCCACCCGCTGACCCACCTGGGGCGCGCCCACAATGTCGGCCTTGGGGGCGACCTCCATCTCCAGGCCGTTGACCACCCAGCGGGAACCCTGCCGGGCTTCCAGCACGCCGATGAACTCCACCTGCGCGCTTTGCACATCCACCACCCGCACCGCAATGCGCACTTCCAGGGCCTGCCACGAGCCATCGTCCCGGGCCCGGCCCAACACTTCCACCAAATCGCCGGGTTGGGGCACGCCAAAAATCAAAGTCTCGGGCCCCATGTGTACTTCCCGGTCGCCGATGCGCCAGGTTGGGCCCTCGATGGCCTTCAGCGGGCCGACGAAGAAGGCCAGGTCCGCGGCGCTGTCCTGCTGGGCCTGCAAATGCAGCGCGGCCCAGCCGTTGACCACATTGAGCAGGTCGGCTTCCAACGCGGTGGGGGCCAGGGCCGCGGTGGTTAGCAGTTCCACATCTAAGCGCTCGGCCAGGGGTTCGGCGGCCCGCACCTGCTGGGGCGAGAGCTCGGCCAGCAGGGCCTCCAGGTCGGCCAGGGCCTGGCGGGCCGCTTCCCACTGGCCCTGGTCGGCCAGCAGGCGAATTTCGCGCACCCGGCGTTCGGCAAAGGTGAGCAACAGGGTGGCCCGGCGCTGGGGGTCGCGGGCCAGGGCCAGCTGCACGCCTTCGCTCCAGCGTTTGACGGGGTAGAAGGGGGAACCGGGCAGCGCGTCCTGGGCCGCGTGGGCCGCGGCCGGGACGCTCACGGCCAGGGCCAGCACCAGCACGGCCAGGGCCCAGGCCAGGCGCCGCGTCAGGCGGGGGAACCAGGCAGCCCGACGGTGGCCGCGCGGCGAACGGCGGGGCCTTAGGGCCTGCACTTGCGCCAGATAGGCCGCGCGCGTGCGCGCCGCGCGCGCCGGGTCCCGCGAGGGCACCTGGCGCGCGGCCTCGAAGAAGGGCCGCAAGTCGGCGGGCAAGTCGTCGGCGGCCGAGGCGGGCCGCGGTTCAGTCGGTGGCATGGACTTCGTCACTCCTGTCGAAACCGGGCAGGCGTTGCCGCAGGGCGCGCAGCGCCCGGTGTTGTAGCACTTTGACCGCGCTCACGCTTTTGCCCATGATGTCGGCCACTTCCGCGGGGCGCAGGCCTTCCAAAAAGCGCAGGGTGAGCACCATGCGCTGCTCGGGCGGGAGGGCGGCCATGGCCCGGCGCAAGGCTTCGGCGCGCCAGGCCGCTTCCCAGGGGTCGGTCGTCAAGGCCTCGCCGGGGGCCTCCCGCTCGGGGTCCAAAGGCCAGGGTCGTATGCGGCGAAAGTAATCGTTCATCCAGTTGTGCGCGATGCGATACAAATAACCGCGCAAATGACGATTTGGGCCCCGCCCATTGCGCAGCGCGGTGAGAAAGCGGGAGAAGGTTTCGGCCACGCACTCTTCGGCCAAATCGGCATCGCCCAGCACCCGCAGGGCTAAGCGATAAATTTGAGGGCTGTAGCGGTCGTAAATTTCCACCAACGCGGCCTGCTCCCAGGCCCTGGCGCGGGCCAGCAGTTGTTCTTCGGAAGACGATGCGCACATAGGGGCCCCGTGTGCTTTATTATGAAGACGCTCGGACAACGGCAAAGTTACGCCTGGGCCTATGGTGCCGATTTGACAACGCCCAGTTCATTGGGGGTTTGAAGATTATACACGACTTCAGTGCGGATGTCGAAATAAGCGCGCAGGTGCGTTCGCGCGGGCGTGGGGCCGGGGTCGATGACGAACACCCACGGCGTGCGCAGCAGGGGGTCCTGCAGGGGCACGAAGACCGCGTAGTCGGACCAGTGTTCCACCCCCTGCACCCGCACCCAGGCCGGGGTGAGGGCCTGGGCCTGGGGCGTGAAAAAGACCGCGACCCGCCGGGGCGTCATGCCATACAGGCCGCGCATCATGCCCAGGCGCAGGGGCAAATAATAGCGCAGGTTGAAACTCACCAGCAGGGCCACGACCAGCAGCCCCAGGCCGCGGGCGGCCTTCCCCCAGCCCCGGGCGGGCAGGGCCCGCCACGCGGCCGCCAGCCCCCACGCGGTGAGCAACAACCAGCTGTGCAGCCCCTCGAAATAATAGCGCGGGCCCATGACCCACGCGCCCACCCAGTAGGCCGCGTACACGGCCACCAGCGCGGGGAAGGTGGCCAGCGCGGGCCAGGCCCGGGGAGCACGCCGCGCGGCCCACAGGCCCAAAGGCAGCGCCAGCCACGACCAGCGGAACCAGCCCAGCAGGTCCCCCGCGGCCACCTGGAGGGTGAAGCGGGTGTTGACCCAGGCCTGGCTCAGGGAGTGGCCCTGGGGCAAGGGGCCGTGGCCGGGGCCGAAGCCGGGCCTGTCGTAGGGCCACCACAGGGTGTAGGGGCTTTGCCAGGGGGAACCGGTGAGCGCGGCCTGCCAGGCGAGCAGGGCCAGGGCCGCCAGCGCGCCCCAGGCCGCGACCCACAGCAGGGGCCGCCGCGCGTCACCGCGCCGCAGCCCCACCAGGGCCGGCAGCAGCCAGGGCAGTGCCACGCCCAGCGCGGTCCATGGGCGGGTGAAGAGCAGCAAGGCCAGGCTCAGGCCGGCCAGGGTCGCCGGCCAGGCCGGGCCCGGGCCCCGGTCGCGGGGCCAAAGCACTTCCACCAGGCCCAGGTTGAAGGCCAGGGCCGCGACCCAGGCCAGCATGTGCGACAGCAGGGACCCGGCCTGCAGCCAAAAGAAGGGCGAAGTGAGGGCCAGGGCCGCGGCCAGCAGCCCCACCCGCGCCGAGGCGATGCGCTGCCCGATGCGATAGAGCAGCCACACCGCCAGCCCGGCCAGCGCGGGGTTGACCCATGCGGCCCGGCCCAGGCGCATCCCCAGGGCCAGGGCCACCGGCCACCCGGGCGGATATTTGCCGAAGCGCACGCCGTCGCGGTCGATGACGAAGGGCACCAGAAACAGGTGGGGCTCAGGGGGCGACGGCACGGTGAGATGGCCCAAGGCTGCGGCCTGGGCCTGCCACCAATAGGCTACTTCATCTTCCAGGTGGGGCCAAAACTCGAAGTACACCCGGGCCACCCCATGGGCCAGCAGGGGGGTGAGCAGGGCCAGCAGCAGGGCCCCCGCGGTGGGGTGGAACGCGAGACGCGCAAAAGCCCCGACGCTGAGGCCGGGGCCGGAGGTGCTGCGCGGCGGTGTGCAAGCCGGACGCCATAACAGGCGCATGGCGCGCCCAGGTCAGTTCAGGCGATGCCGTCCGTTGCCCCGCAAGCGCTTGCGGATGTCTTGCAGGGTCTTTTCCAGTTCGGCCACCCGGGCCAGCGCGGCTTCCCGCTCTTCGCCCACCGCGTCCGCGGCCGCGATTTTGGCCTCGGCCAGGGCCTTGAGCAGCGCGGCTTCCATGGGCGTGGGCACATAGGTGTCGTCCTGCTCGTCCCGGTCGGCCCGGGCCAGGCGGCCGGCCTCTTCAGGCTTGGGTTCCAACGCTTTCATGCTCAGGCGAATGCGCTTGCGTCGGCGGTTGACTTCGGTGACCTGGGCTTCGATTTCGTCGCCCTCGTTCACCATATCGCGCGGGCTGCGAATATAGCCGTGGGTCATTTCGCCAATGGGCACGAACGCGGGCACTTCCGCGCCAATTTCCACCTCGATGCCGCTGCGCAAAATTTTGATGACCTTGCCCTTGACGGTCATGCCCTTTTTGATTTCCCGCCATTCCAGGTCCAGGGGCTTAATCATGGTCAGCTCGATAATGCCCTTGGGGCTGATGCGGCGCACCCACACATCAACCTCTTGCCCCTCTTCCAGCACATCTTCGATGCGCAGCACGGGCTCGCGGCTGATTTGCGAAATGTGCAGCACCGCGGGCTTGTCCAGGCCGATGTCGACAATCGCGCCGGCCACGGTCAATTTTTTCACCGTGCCGCGGAAGTGCATCTTGCGCTTGATTTCGGCCGTCTCACCGACGGCGACCGGCTCTTGCGTGCTCATGGCACACCTCCTTCTTTAAAATCAAAACTCGTTCCATAACGACGCGACCCTGATTATACCGCAGCCCGCGCATTTGGGTAGGGGCAATTGCGCGATTGGTGAGGAATGTCGCCGGGTTGGCCGTAAGCCGGCCTCGCGGCGGCGCGCCTCAGTCTTGATATTCCCGGAACACCACCACCGCGTTGTGGCCGCCAAAGCCAAAGGAGTTGCTCATCGCGGCCCGCACGGGGTGTTCCCGGGCCTGGTTGGGCACATAATCCAGGTCGCATTCGGGGTCTGGCTCTTGCAGGTTGATGGTGGGCGGAACCATGTTGTCGCGGATGGCCAGAATGCTGAACAGGGCCTCCAGCGCGCCGGTGGCGCCCATCATGTGCCCGGTCATGGATTTGGTGGACGACACCGGAATTTCATACGCCCGGGGGCCGAAAACGGCCTTGATGGCCCGGGTTTCCATCACATCGTTGAGTTTGGTGCCCGTGCCGTGGGCGTTGATGTAATCGATGTCTTCGGGCCCCATGCCGGCGCTTTCCAGGGCCAAACGCATGGCGCGGGCCGCGCCGCTGCCGTCTTCCCGGGGCGCGGTGATGTGGTAGGCGTCGGCGCTGGAGCCGTAGCCGGCGAATTCGGCTAAAATGCGCGCGCCTCGGGCCCGGGCGTGTTCTTCGGTCTCCAGCACCAGCACGGCCGCGCCTTCGCCCATCACAAAGCCATCGCGACGGGCATCGAAAGGCAGGGGCGCGTTGAAGTTGGGCGGTTGGCGCAGGGCCATGGCCCCGGCCCGCTCGAACGCGGCCACCGCAATTTTGCAAATGGTGGCGTCCGAGGCGCCGGCCAGCGCCACATCCACCACGCCCTGGCGCAACAATTGCCACGCCAGGCCCAGGCTATCGGTGCCTGTGGCGCACGCCGAAGCCACCGACAGCGCCGGCCCCTGCACCCCCAGGTCGATGCTCACCAGCCCCGACGCGCCGTTGGGCATGAGCATGGGCACCACAAAGGGCGTCACCCGCCGGGGGCCTTCGGAATAGGCGATGAGGGTGCTGCGTTCCACCACATCCAGCGCGCCCACCGCGGACGAAATCACTACGCCCACCCGGGTGCGGTCTTCCCGGTCCAGATCCAGGCCCGCGTCTTCCACGGCCTGGCGGGCGGCGATGATGGCAAATTGCTCGAAGCGGCTGGTGCGCCGGGCCAGTCGGGTGCCCAGCATGGCCCTGGCGTCGTAATTTTTCACCTCTGCGGCAATTTGCATACCCAGCCCTTCGGGGTCGAACAAAGTAATCGGGCCCACGCCCGATTGCCCCTGCAGGGCCTTTTGCCAGGTTTCGGCCACGCTGTGGCCCAGGGGGTTGATGGTTCCCATGCCGGTGACCACGATTCGGGGGGCCATAGGGTTTACTCCTTTTTGCGACGCAAAATGCTCCACCACCCGCGGCCCTTGGCCTTGGGTTGGGGGGCGGTTTGGGGAACCGGCTCCGCTGCGGCCGTGGGGCGGGTTTTGTATCCCGCGGCGGTGAGCACCAGCACCACGGGCCGCGGCAAGGTTTCCCGCAAACGCCCAAAGGCCGCCCAGGCCAAAGCAGCCGTGGGCGTGATGTAAAACCCGTGGCGGGCCAGAAAGTCGCGGGCCGCGGCAATGCCATCTTCGTCCACCGCGGCCACGGCCCCGCGGCTGCGGTGCACCCAGGCCGCGACCTCGTTGCCCCAAACCGGGTCCTTGACCCGCACGCCCTCGGCCGCGGTTTCGGCCTCGTCGCTCACCAGCAGCCAGGCCTCGAACCCGCCGTGGCTCATGGCCCACAAGGGCGCGCAGGCCAGGGCCTGCACCGCAATGCCCTGCGGCAGCGCGCCGATGACGCCGGCCTGCTGCAGCACCGCGAACCCGCGCATCAGGCCCACGAACAGCGCGCCATGGCCCACGGGCGCCACCACCGCGGCCGGGCCCTGGCCCAGCTGTTCCACGATTTCGTAGGCGATGGTCGCGTAGCCATCCAACGCCATGGGCAGCCACGCGTGAGAGGCGTAGACCCCCAACCCGCGGGCCGCGGCTTCTTCGGCGGCCTGCCGCGCGGCCCGCCGCGGGCCGGGCACCCGGTGCAGCCGCGCGCCATAGGCCACAATCTGGTCCTGCTTGGGCCCCGAGGCCGCCTGGGGCACGAAAATGTGCGCGGTGATGCCGCTGCGCGCGGCATACGCGGCCCAGGCCGCGCCCGCGTTGCCCGAGGAATCTTCCACAATGGTGGTGATGCCCCGGGCCCGTAGCCAGGTGAAGACCACGCTCGCAGCCCGGTCTTTGTGGGAGCCGGTGGGGTTGGCATATTCGGCCTTGAACCACACCCCGGGCTCGGGGCCGGGCAGCAGGGGCGTGCCCCCTTCCCCTAAGGTGACGGGCTCGGCCCCGGGGGGCACGGGCAGCAGGGCCCGGTAGCGCCACATGTCATCGTGGGGTTGGCGGGGGGGCAGGGCGGGCCAGGCGGGCAGCGTGGGCCGGTCGAACAACCCGCCGCAGCGGGGGCAGCGGTGCGGCAGGCCTTGGGCGGGGTAGGGCAGGCCGCAGTTGGCGCAGCGCCAGGGCGTTTCGGCCATGGGCCTATTCCCCCTTGGCCGGGCGGTAGTGCCCTTCGACCCAGGTTTGGCCCTGGGGCCCGACTTCTTTCTTCCACACGGGCACGATTTCCTTGAGGCGGTCGATGCCATAGCGGGCGGCCTCGAACACACCGCTATCGCGGTGCGCGGCGGTGCAGGCGATGAGCACCGTGGGCGTGCCCGGCTCCAGCCGACCAATGCGCTGCACAATGGCAATGCCTTCTACCTCGGGCCAGCGGGCGCGAATTTCGTCGGCCACCTGGCGCATTTTGGCCTCG
>JALSPJ010000218.1 GCA_026985995.1 Anaerolineales bacterium | reverse complement strand
GACAACAGAGCCGCGGGGAAGAAAAAGGCGCGCTCGCGCGCTTGAGCGTTGGAACCCGCAGGCCGTTGGTCGTTATCCCTTGTCGGCGCTGGCGCCGCCGTTGGAACCCGCCTTGGCCGCCGCGGTCGAGGTTTCCTTGGCCGCGGTTTTGGTTTCGGTGGCGGTTTTTTCTTTGGCCGGTTTGCTGCCGCTGTTGGTGCCCCGATTGTCGGTCACATAAAAGCCACTGCCCTTGAACACCACCGCCGGCGGCCGAAACACCCGATGCACCGTGCGGTGGCCGTTGGGGCAGGTCACCTGGCTTTGGTCATCCCGAAACGACAAGAATTTATCGAACACCACGCCGCAGGTCTCACAGCGGAAAGTGTAGGTGGGCATAAGCACCTCCCCAGGCCCGGCCGCGCCGCGCGCGGCGCGGGGGTTAACGTGCCAGAAGATTTCGGCAAGCTGTCAGGGCTTGTGATGTTGCACGTAATATCGCCTCGGCATCCTGAGGCGTATATAAATCTGCAGCCGGGATGCCACTCTGTTCATCTCCGTAAAAGCTCAATTCGCGCTCGGTTCGCAATGTGCGCGACAAAGCTGCTAATTCAGGAATTTGGCCCTGAAAAAACTCTGGAAAACGATCGGCCTCTTGCAACAATACTGGTCCCACATCATGAATACGCGGGACCTCCACACCGACCACAGCAACACGGCCTTCAAGGCTAACTCTACGCTCTCCTGACACCGCCGAATAACCAAATGCCAATGGCGGTGGGTATTTAGATAATGCGCCTCCGCCAAAATCACCTCAGCTTGTTGCAACATCGCCCGGGCCATTTGGCGATTGTTCATATTTCAAAAACCTCGCCCGCTCGCACATCGGGTTTGAGAATCCAATATTCAATCTCTTCGGCTCGCTTTTTGTGAGTACCCAAAGATTGCAATCGGCGGGCCAAGTCTTGCAATAAATGGCGGAAAAAGCCACCTTTGTCATACAAAATAATAGCATCCTCCATCATACCCAAATACACAGGATGAAAATGTTGCGCCTCTTCCCGACTGCGGATGATTTCCACGAAATCTACAAAAATCCCTTGCTGCCATAAGGCTTCCAACCGGGGTGTCACCGTCCGGCGTGCGGCGGCAATGAGGGCCCGTCGCGCAAGCATCCCCTTCGGAGCCTCTTCAACCACAATCAGCAAATCGATATCCGAGGTAGGGCCAGCCTCGCCACGCGCTACCGATCCAAACAACACGACTGAAACCAGTTGCTCCCCTAAGCAACGCTGTAGGATTTCCGCATATTCCACAGCCAGGTGGCGCAAATGAACATTCAGATTTTGCTGCTTCATGGCCATCCTCATTTGCCAATTGTCCGCACCGCCGCATGAACAACCCACCAGCCTGGAATTCGCATTATACCACCGCCCTGCACTGGCCCCATTCACAAAATGCCACCCAGGGGAAGGCCCCTGGGTGGCGACGGTCAGCAGCAGCCGACCGCAACGGATGCGTGAGGCCGGTTTATTTCTTGCCTTTCTTGCCCTTGACCTCGATGATCTTCGGCCGCGCCTCTTCGGCCTTGGGCAGCACCAGGGTCAGCACGCCGTTCTCGAAGGTCGCCTCGGCTTCGTCGGCCACCACGGGCGCCGGCAGGCGGATGCTGCGGCTGAAGGTACCATAGCGCCGTTCGCGCAGGTAGTAGGTGGCGCCTTCTTCCTCCGCATCCTCCCGCACTTCACCCCGCAGGGTCAGCACATCGCCGGTGATGCTCACCTGCAGGTCCTCGGGCTTCACCCCCGGCACCGTGGCCTTGAGCACGATGGCGTCGTCGGTCTCATACAGGTCCACATGCGGGGTCAGCACCCAGGTGGCCTCCACCTGCGCCAGCGGCCGACCCAGGAACTCGTCCAGGAAGCGGTCCATGGTGCGCTGCAGGGTCAGCATCTCCCGCAGAGGTTCCCACCGCATCAGCATGGCTCACCTCCTCGTCTCCTGGGATGGCCAGGGTGCCGACCTTTTCTTTCGGCCCCGGCATTTCCTTCTTTAAGACGGCGGTGTAAGAAAAGTGTTAACGAAATCTCAGAAGGTCGTTAAAATCCGCCGTCCTCACGGGGGAACCGACGGCTACGCGTCGGCCGTTTCGGTCACCTGAAGCCAGTCTTCGCCGGCGCGCAAGAAGCCGCGCAGATGCATCTCCAGCTCGGGCCCCCAGTGGGTCCGCAGCTGGGGGAAGGTCACCTCCCACACCCGGCCGCGCCAATGCAAGTGCAGCGCGCACGCGTCATCGCCGGGGAAGGATAGCAAGGCGTCGTACACCCGACGCAGGCGGCGGATTTCGGCCTGCTCGTCGTCGCCTAAGTGCAGGCGCAGCACAAAGCGCCGGGCCGGCGCGCGGCGGCGCTTGCCGTTGCCATTGGCCGGCGTCCACGCTTCGGGGAAGGCATCGTCGGCCCAGGGGTCGTAGTCGGCCGCGGGCTCCTGCAGCCCTCCGGGCGCCGCGCCAAATGCGTCTTCCAGGGGCAGGGCTTGCTGCCGCGTCGCCACCGCGGCCAGGTCCGTCTCCACCTGGTCCACCAGCACCGAAAGCTCGTCGCGACCGGCGCGCTGGTCCGTTTTGCCCTGCACCCACACCACTTCGCCTTCGCGCATGAGCTGGCGCACCTGCCGCCACACCTTGGGGAAGACCACCAGGTCAATCTGGCCCTCCAGGTCCTCCAGGGTGACGAAGGCCATCTCCTGGCCCTTTTTGGTGGTGTAGGGCCGCACCGCGCGCACCACGCCCAGCAGGTTGACCTTGCGCCCCGGCGCTTCTTGGGCCACCTGGCGGGTGGTGGCGGCCTGCAGCTGGGGCCAACGCTTGAGGGCCACGGCCAGGGGGTGTTCGGAGAAGAACACGCCCATGAGCTCTTGCTCCCAGGCCAGCTTCTCCTTGGGCGTGGCTTCCATCTCCGGCAGGGGGATGTCGATGGCCGCGGCCGGGGCCGCGGTCGGGTTCCCCCCGGCGCCGGCGCCAAAGAGGGAAAGCTGCCCGGCCTCGCGGTCGCGCATGGCCCGGGCGTTGACGGTCATGATGCGGTCCAGGGCCTCCAGCAGCGCGGCCCGGTCGCCAAAGCGGTCCAGCGCGCCGGCCTTGATGAGGCTCTCCAGGGAGCGCCGGCCCACCACCCGCAGGTCCACCCGTTGGACGAAATCGGCCAGGTCGGTGAAGGGCCCGTCCTGGTCCCGGGCGCGCAAAATTTCCTGCACGCCTTTGTGGCTCACATGCTTGATGGCCCCCAGGCCAAAGCGGATGCCCTCGCCGCCTTCGGGCAGGGCTTCGATGGTGAATTCCCAGCGGCTGTGATTGATGTCGGGGGGCAGCACGGTGAGGCCGTGTTGCCGCGCGTCTTCCACATAGCGGGCCACCTTGTCGGTGTTGTTGAGCACCACGGTGAGCAGCGCGGTCATGTATTCCAGCCGATAGTGGGCCTTGAGGAACGCGGTTTGCACCGCGATGACCGCGTAATCCGCGGCATGGGATTTATTGAAGCCGTACTGGGCAAAGCGTTTCCAGTCGTTGAAAATGGCTTGCGCGGTCTCGCGAGGGATGCCGTTTTGCACCGCGCCTTCGACGAACTTCTTCTCGTGCGCCTCGATGTCCTTCTGCTTTTTCTTGGCGATGGCCCGCCGCAGGTTGTCCGACTCCGCGCCGCTGTAGCCGGCCAGGTCCATGGCCGCGCGCATGATTTGCTCTTGATACACGGTGATGCCGTAGGTTTCGGCCAGAATGGGCTCCAGCTTGGGATGGCGATAGGTGATTTCCTCCTCGCCGTGCATGCGGCGGACGAAGGAATCGATGAAGGCCATGGGCCCGGGGCGATACAGGGCCACCATGGCCACGATGTGCTTGAGTTCGGTGGGCTGCATGTTGACCAGGTGGCGGGTGAAGCCCGCGCCTTCCACCTGGAACAGGCCCACGGTGTCGCCCTGGCGCATGAGCTCGTAGGCCGCGGGGTCGTCGAGGGGGATGTTGTACAGGTCGTAGCGCTTGCCATGGCGCTGGGCGATGAGGTCGCAGGCCTTGGCCATGACGGTGAGGGTGGCCAGGCCCAGAAAATCGACCTTGAGCAAGCCCATGTCTTCCAAAATGCCCATCTCGAACTGGGTCACGCTGCGGATGGGCGCTTCGGTCGCCGGGCCCCGCTCGTCGTCGGCGCTACCGCCCCCCGATGTAGGACGGTGCAAGGGCACATGCTCCACCACCGGGTCCGGGGTGACCACCACGCCGGCCGCGTGGGTTCCCACATGGCGCACCACCCCTTCCAGGGCCATGGCCGTGTCGAACAG
Source organism: Anaerolineales bacterium (assembly GCA_026985995.1). Lineage (GTDB taxonomy): Bacteria > Chloroflexota > Anaerolineae > Anaerolineales > DRMV01 > JAADEN01. Next base: position 23,995 of record JALSPJ010000218.1, on the reverse strand, counting down.
GCGGCGGGTCTCGGGGTCCTGCTGGTAAGCCTGCACCAGCTCCTGCACGGGCACTTTGTACTCGCGGTTTTTCTCCTCGTCGGGCACTTCCCGCTCCGGGCCGTCGTCCCCTTCCTTGACCGTCTTGAAGAAGCCGAACAGCACCTGGCGCAGGTTCACCGGCCGACTGGGAATGTTGGGGACCTGTTTGGCCAGGCGGTCTATCTTGTCGGGGTCGATTTCCAACACCCGCCCCACATCCCGCAGCGCGGCCCGGGCCTTCATGGAGCCGTAAGTAATGATTTGGGCCACATTCTCCGCGCCGTATTTTTCGGCGATATAGCGCAGCATCTCATCCCGCCGGTCGTCCTGGAAGTCCAGGTCGATGTCGGGCATGGTCTGGCGGTGGGGGTTGAGGAAACGCTCAAAGATGAGGTCGTGCTCCAGCGGGTCGACCATGGTGATGCCCAGGCAATAGGCCACCAGGGAACCGGCCGCGGACCCGCGGGCGTTGTACCAGATGCCCTGTCGACGGGCGTAGTTGACCAGGTCCCACACGATGAGGAAATAGGCGTCGAAACCCATCTCGTGAATGATGCCCAGCTCATGCTCGAAGCGCGCCCGAACCTGGGGGTCGTCGGCCCGGTCGCCGTAACGCCGGCGCAGGCCTTCTTCGGCCAGGTGGCGCAAATATGACTGGGCATCGTGCCCCTCGGGCACGGGAAAAGTGGGCAGGAAATAGTCGTGTTTGGTGCCTTTGGGCTTCAGGCTGTTGACCGGGATGTGCACATCGCACATCTCCGCGATGAGCAGGGTGTTTTCGATGGCCCCCGGCACCTCGCCGAACAGCCGGCGCATCTCCTCGGCCGAGCGGAAGTAGTAGGTCGGGTCCTCCATGCGCAGGCGTTTGGGGTCCTTGAGCTTCTTGCCGGTCTGAATGGCGATGAGCACATCCTGCAGCTTGGCATCCTCGGGCCGAATGTAATGCACATCGTTGGTGGCCACGAAGCGGGCGTTGTAACGCTTGCCCAGCTCCAGCAGGGCCTTGTTGACCTCCCGCAGCTCGGGGATGTTGTGATCCTGCAGCTCGAAGAAGAAGCGCTCCGGGCCGAACACCTCGTAATACCAGTCCAGACGCTCCCGGGCCTTGTCGAAATCGCCCCGTTTGAGGGCCACGGGCACCTCGGCCGACAGGCAGCCAGTGGTGGCAATCAGCCCGTCGGCATAGCGGGCCAGGGTTTCGTAGTCGATGCGGGGCTTGTAATAAAAGCCCTCCAGCTGGGCGAAAGAAGCCAGTTTCATCAAGTTCTTCCAGCCCGTTTCGTTTTGGGCCAGCAGCAGCAGGTGATACGGCGAGCGGTCCAGCTTGGGGTTCTTCTTCTTCACATCGGGCACCAGGTAGGCCTCCATGCCCAAAATGGGCTTGATTTTCGCATTCTTGGCCGCGATGTAAAACTCCACCGCACCGAAGAGCGCGCCGTGGTCCGTGAGGGCCAGCGCGGGCATGTCGGCCGCCTTGGCCGCTTGCACCAGGGCCGCGACCTTGCTCAGGCCGTCCAGCAGGGAGTATTCCGAGTGCACATGCAGGTGGACGAAGGACATGGGCTGCCATCCTCCGTGGGGGCTGGGGGAAGGGCTCCGCTACGGCCAAGTATACCGCGCGTCGGCCGGGTTGCGCCCAGGCCCCAGCGCGCTTTTGGCCGTGGCCCCTGGTTCAGGCTCAGCGAGAAGTGCTTATCCTCACCCAGGGGGAGCGGATTGAAGATGTTATAATCGGGCCGCAATTCAACCCCGGTATCAAAAGGAGCAGGTCCCATGGGCTATACCATCATCCAGGTCCCCGAAGGGGGCGCGAAAATCCGCAAACCCGGCGACACCCTCATCGTGCCCGACAACCCCATCATCCCCTTCATCGAGGGCGACGGCACGGGGCCCGACATCTGGCGGGCCGCGGTGCGGGTGTTCGACGCCGCGGTGGAAAAGGCCTACGGCGGCAAGCGCAAGATTTTCTGGATGGAAGTGTACGCCGGCGAAAAGGCTTACAACAAATTCGGCTCCTGGCTGCCCGACGAAACCATCCAGGCCTTCAAGGAATTCCTGGTGGGCATCAAGGGGCCCTTGACCACGCCGGTGGGCGGCGGCATCCGCTCGCTGAATGTGGCCATTCGCAAGGCGCTGGACCTGTATGTGTGCCAGCGCCCGGTGCGCTGGTTCCCCGGGGTGCCCTCGCCCCTCAAGCACCCCGAGTGGGTCGACATGGTCATTTTCCGCGAGAACACCGAAGACATTTACGCCGGTATCGAATTTGAAATGGGCTCGCCCGAGTGGAAGCGCTTCATGGAGCTCTTCAAGGAGAACTTCCCCGAAGAGTATGCCAAGATGCGCTTCCCCGAGACTTCGGGCATTGGCATCAAGCCCGTGTCGGAGCAGGGCACCAAGCGCCTGGTGCGGGCGGCCATCAAATGGGGGCTGGAAAACGGCCGCAAGAGCGTGACCTTGGTGCACAAGGGCAACATCATGAAGTACACCGAAGGCGCGTTCCGCAAGTGGGGCTACGAAGTGGCCGAAGAGGAATTCGGCGACAAAGTCTACACCTGGATGATGTGGGAACGCACCAAGGCCGAAAAGGGCGTGGAAGCGGCCAACGAAGAGCAACGCCGGGCCATCGAAGAGGAAGGCCGCCTGCTGGTCAAGGACGCCATCGCGGACATCACCTTCCAGCAAACCCTCACCCGCCCCAAGGAGTTCGACATCATCGCCACCATGAACCTGAACGGCGATTATCTCTCGGACGCGCTGGCCGCGCATGTGGGCGGCATTGGCATCGCGCCGGGCGGCAACATCAACTACGACACGGGCCACGCGGTGTTCGAGGCCACCCACGGCACCGCGCCCAAATACGCCGGTCTCGACAAGGTCAACCCCTCCTCGGTCATCCTGTCGGGCGTGATGATGTTCCAGTACATGGGCTGGAAGGAAGCCGCGGACCTGATTATCAAGGGCATCGAGGGCGCCATCGCGGCCAAGACCGTGACCTATGACTTCCACCGCCTGATGGAAGGCGCGACCCTGCTGAAGACCTCGGAATTCGGCGACGCCATCATTCGCCACATGGACGATTGAGCCACCCCGGGCAGACAGCACCTCCAGAGCAACCTCCCCTCGCGGCGCGCCGCGAGGGGAGGTTTTTGTTATAATAACAATGAAAGCACCGGCATGTAGGGGCCCCCTGGATGGGAGGCGTGGCCATGGCACAAGTGGAAATGCGCCTTGAGGGCGAGGGGGTATCTTTGCGCCTTTTGCCGCTGACAAATTGGCTGCAAGTGCTCGCGTTGTGGGACCAGGCCCTCAGAGCTCAGGCCGCCCATCTGGCTACGGGAAAATTGCCACCCGAAGCTCTGCCGCGTTTGACCCGTTTAGAAGAAGGTTCGCTCCGGGCGGTGTTGCTCCTACCGGCTCCGGTCACTGCCCAGGCCTGGCTGCAAATCGTCGACGCGGTCCAACGCCACCAACGGGGCGTCCTGGTACGCCGCACTTTAGAGGCGTTATATCAGTTGCGGGCCTGGATGGCCCGACACAACTGGCGACTACACTGCCGGGAGGCGCGAACCCAGCGCAACCTGGTGCTGGAAGCTACAACCACCCTTCCCGAAACCCAAACCTTCGTGCAACATACCACCCTGTACGGGCAATTGTTGCGCATTGGCGGCGACGATCCGCCCACAGCAATGCTGCGCCTGGCAGATGGGCAGCGCGTGACGGCCCGTCTCAGCAGGGCACGACAAAAAGGCACCACACTGGCCAAAAGGCTGGCCGCGTATCTCTACGAATGGGTCGGAGTTCGGGGGCGCATCGAAATCAGCTTACCCGAGCGGCAAATCGAACGGCTGCTCATCGAGGACATCCTGGACTATCGTCCAGCCCACCATGCAGAACAGGTCCGTCAGGCCCTACGGGAAGTTTCGCCGGGCTTGCAGCAATACGCCTCGGTGGAAGAGTGGCTCCAGGCCGCCTCTTGGCTACCTCACCCATCCCAACAGGAGGGCAATTTGGGGGGCTAATGTCCTGGACGACATCCTCCTCTGTCGCTATCGATACGAATTTGCTTATTTATTTTTTGGAACCGCGGTTCGACGAGGAACTCCACCAACGGGCTCGCGCGCTCATGGAACAGTGGTTCAGAACCGGGGTGCTCATCGCTTTACCCATCCCCGTTGCCGCGGAATATCTATCGGGAGCATTCCAAACCCAACATGACGCCCCCTTGCTGGAGGAACTCTACCGTCGCCTGGCCCAGAATTTTGTGCTCCTGGCCTTCGATGAACAGGCCGCGCGGATTTACGCGCGCATCATGCTCCAACGCTCCCAAGATGGCGTTTGGCAACGCTTGCGGGCGCAAGGGGAACCACGGCGTTGTCTGGTGGCCGATGTGGCCATTTTGGCCACGGCAGCCGCGCATCGCGTACCGGCCCTGTATACCGCAGAAAAGCGTCGTACGCTGGCCAATTTAGCCCAGGCCGCGGGGCTGGACATCCAGGTACACTATCTCCAAGACCTACCCTGGCAACCCCCACTGATTTAAACCCCAGGCTGCTCCAGGCATCAACAAAATCACACTCAAACCTGGGGAACACGGAGAAAAACAAAAATTGTTCCCGCGCAAAGCCCTGGGTTTAAATCCAAACCGGCCGGGGGCCCAGGGGGACCGCCCGGCCGGTGCTCATGACGCGCCGCGTCGCGGCTTACGGCTGCGGGGTGGCCGGCGCAGCGCCGCCCTGCTGGGCCTGAATCTGGTCCGCCTCTTCCGCGGTCTTGGGCGCGCCGGCGGCAATCCAGCGCACGAAGATGTCGACCACATCGTCGGGCAACGCCTTGGTGGGCGGCATGGGTCGGCTGAAGTCCAGCTCCTGCCGACGGATGAGTTGCACGAAGATGCTGTTGTCGGGGTCGCCGGGGATGATGACCGGCGCGTGGTCGCCGCTGTGCAACACCTCGTCATACGAGGTCATCAGGTAGTTGTTGTTCTTCTTGCCCGGTCGGTGGCACGAGATGCAATACCGCTTGACCAGCGGCTCCACATGCTCGTCATACGAGGGCACCTCGTCGGGCCCCAGCTGCGGCATGCCGCCCACCTGGGCCTCCTGGGGCAATTCCACCCGGTCATCCCAGGTGTAGCGCATGAAAGTGACGATGGCCTTGATTTCCGCGGGGCCCAGTTCGCCGCCATAGGCCCGGCCAAAGGGCGGCATACCCAGGTCTTGCTGGCCATATTCGATAATGTTGTAGAGGGTCTGGTCCGAGCGGGTGTACATTTCGTCTTGGGAATTGATGGGCTTGAGCACCACGCCTTCCAGGCCCTCCACGCCCTGAATTTCGCCGCCCTCGCCGTCGGGGCCGTGACACTCCGCGCAGTGGATGCTGTAGAGCTCCTGCCCCAGCGCGATTTGCTCGGTCAGCGTCAACGCCACGGGCCCTTCTTCCTGCTTGGGCGTGGTGGCCACCGCGCGAATGGTGAGCCCGACCATGGCGATGACGATGGCCGTCATAATGCCGGTTCCCATTTTGCGTTTGGACCAGTGCCGGTAAGGGTTTTTGTCCAAGAAAGGCAGAAAGAAGAGAATGAGAATGGCCAGCCCGGGGATGACCACCGCGCCTACCCATTCCAGCTCACCGGGAATGAACTTCAAGAACTCGAAGAGGAAGAGGAAGTACCACTCGGGCCGGGGGATGTACGAAGTATCGTTGGGGTCCACGGGCGGCTCGGGTTTGACGCCCACGAAGGTGGCCAGCCCGACCAGCAGCAGGAAGAGGGCGAAAGAGACCACCAGGTCCTTGTAGACCACATCGGGGTAGAACTTGACCCCGTGATGCTTGAGGCGCAAGTAGCGCTCCCAATACTTTTTCTTGAATTCCTCGTTCACGGCCATCTCTCCTTGCGCGGCTATTCGTCCTTGCTGGGCGGGTTGGAAATGCCAATGCGGATGACCAGATACAGGTGCACCGCAATCAGCAAGGCCATCAGGCCGGGGATCATCCAAATGTGCAGGGCGAAGAAGCGGCTCAGCGTCAGGGCGCTGATTTCTTCACCGCCGCGCAAAATGCGGGTAATCCACGGGCCAATGATGGGCGGCGTGCCCGCGATTTGCGTGCCCACCGTGGTGGCCCAATAGGCCCGCTGGTTCCACGGCAGCAGGTAGCCGGTGAAGCCCATGCCCAAAGTGAGCACGAAGAGCAGCACGCCAATCATCCAGGTGAGCTCCCGGGGATATTTATAGGCCCCCATGTAGAACACCCGCAGCATGTGCAGGAATACGAACAACACCATGAAGCTGGCGCCCCAGTGGTGAATGCCCCGCACCAGCCAGCCAAAGCGCACCCCTTGCATGATGTAATTCACGCTGTCGTACGCGTGGTCCGGGGTCGGCACATAATACACGGTGAGGAAGATGCCGGTCACTACCTGCAGGATGAAGAGGAAGAGGGTGGCGCTGCCCAAGGTATACCACCAGTTGACCTTGGGCACTTTGCGGTCGAGCACCAACTTGTTGATGGTCGTCAGGCCCAACCGTTCGTCGAGCCAGGCATAGAGGGCTTGGGTGCGAGAGGGCTTTTGAGTCATGGCGCTTACCCCTCAACCAGGTGGAGATACAGGGTGCCGTCTTCGATTTTATATTCATACTTGTCCAGCGGCCGCGGCGCGGGGCCCGAAATCACGGTGCCATCTTCCGCGAAATGCGCGTCGTGGCACGGGCAGATGAATTCGGAGACATCATCGTGCCAGCGCACCCGGCAGGCCAGGTGGGTGCACACATTGGAAAACACCGTCACTTCGGTGTCGGAGTGGCGGATGATGTACACACCGTAGCTTTGGGCCGTTTTCTCCCAGCCGTGCTGCTTGGTGAGGGTGAAAGTGAACAGGGTGGGCTCGCCCACCGGATAGTTGTCCAGCGGCCCGGCGGGAATCCACTTTTCCCCGCCCTGCTCATCCAAGGCCGGCGAGACGAAATAGGAGATGAGGGGGAGGCCCAGAATGAGGCCCATCAGGCTGCCGACGAAGGAGCTCACGATTTTGAAAAAATCGCGACGGCTCAGGTCGTGCGGGTTGTGGCTGCTCATCGTTCAGCCCCTCCAGGGTTTGGGCTTGGGGAAAGAATCGGGCGGACAAAGTTCCATGCGTGGCGGCACAGGCCTTCCCAAGGCCGAGTGCGGCTCATTATACCCCCATTCGGGGGGCCTCTCAAGGCGCAAAAGTTACATAATCTTCTGTCGTCGCGCCGTCCCGGGGTATCCTGCCGATTCCAACCCGAGTTTGGCGCGTGCGTTGCCTTCCGGCCTGGGCCGTATTATAATCAAACCCCACGCCGCGGCCTCATGGAACGCTAAGATTTTGGCCATTTGTCACCTTGGAGAGTGAGCGGCTTTCGCGCATGATAGTAGCATCGTGAACCCGAGGCCAGTGGGTCGCCGCGTCGCGGGCCCTGCCGGTCGTTTCGGCGGGAGGCAAGCACCCAGCACATCCGAAGGAGGTTCCCATGACCCTGCCACGCCGAGTCCCCTTGGGGGCTGCCCTGCGCTACCGAGGGGGAGGGCCCATGTGGGCCTGGATTTTGCACCGCATCTCGGGCCTGGGGATGATTCTCTTCATCGCCGGGCATGTGTTGGCCGGCTTCGGCATTCAACAACTGGGCGGCGATTGGGCCATCTGGTACAACACCATCTACGAATCCCTGTACTTCCAACTCTTCATTTATTTCTGCGTCATCTTCCACGCGGTCAACGGCGCCCGCATCATCATCTTAGACACCTGGCCGGCGCTCATCAAATTCCAACGCGAATTCATCTGGTTGGAATGGGCCATCGTCTTGCCGGTGTATGCCCTCACCGCGTGGATTATGATCCAACGCAGCCTCGGCGGGTAGCCCCCACAAGGAGCGAATTCCCATGAAACCGCGCAAGGTTCCCACCCCCGGCTGGAATTTCGAATACCTCATGTGGCTGTTCACCCGCATTTCGGGCGCGGCCATGTTGTTGTTGGCCCTCATCGGCTTCGTGGGCGCGCTCATCATGGGCGCCCGCTATCACATGGACCTGGGCACCCTCATGCGGTGGACCTTCTTCCCCAACCCCAACCATGTGCTCAACAGCGACATTCCCGACATCGCTCCCTGGGCCAACGCCTACTGGCAAATCATGCAGCTGCTGCTGGTCTTCTTCGGCGCCACCCACGGCTTCAACGGCCTGCGATTGGTGCTGGAAGAATACATCCACTCGTGGGGCTGGCAGTTGGCCCTGCGCCTGGTGCTCATGATTTTGTGGCTGATAACCCTCGGCGCGGGGTTCTTCCTCGTGCTGACCTCCTAACCCCGCAGGTGCAAGGAGAGGCTTATGAAAACCCACCAATATGATGTCGTCGTTGTGGGCGCGGGCGGTGCTGGCCTCATGGCCGCGCTGTACGCTTCGCGCCGGGCCCGCACCGCGGTCATCAGCAAACTGTACCCCACCCGTTCCCACACCGGCGCAGCGCAAGGCGGCATCGGCGCGGCGTTGGGCAACATGGAAGAAGACCACCCCGAATGGCACACTTACGACACGGTCAAAGGCTCCGACTACCTGGGCGACCAGGACGCCATCGAGTTCATGTGCTACCAGGCCCCCGAAATCGTCTACGAACTGGAGCACATGGGCCTGCCCTTCAGCCGCACCCCCGAAGGTCTCATCGCCCAACGCCCCTTTGGCGGCCACACCAACAATGTGACCGGCAAACCCGTGCGCCGGGCGTGCTACGCCGCCGACCGCACCGGCCACATGATTTTGCAAACCCTCTACCAGCAGGGCATCAAACACGGCCTGACCTTCTTCGACGAATTCCAGATGCTGGACCTCATCATGGTCAACGGTCGGGCCGCGGGCGTGGTGGCCCTGGAAATCGCCACCGGCGAAATTCACATCTTCCACGCCAAGGCCGTCATCCTGGCAACCGGCGGCTGGGGCCGGGTGTGGGAAATCACCTCCAACGCCTTCACCCTCTCGGGCGATGGCGCGGCCATCGTGCTGCGCAAAGGCCTGCCCCTGCAAGACATGGAATTCTACCAGTTCCACCCCACCGGCATCTACAAACTGGGCATCCTCATCACCGAAGGGGTGCGGGGCGAAGGCGGCGTGCTCATCAACGACAAAGGCGAGCGCTTCATGGACCGCTACGCGCCCACGGTCAAAGACCTGGCCTCGCGCGATGTGGTCAGCCGGGCCATCTACATCGAAATCCGCGAGGGCCGGGGCATCAACGGCCAGCGTTATGTCTACCTGGATGTGCGGCCCGAAACGGTGAACAAATACGCGGCCTTAGACGGCCGCACCCGGCCCGACGGTTCCCCCTATGTGGTCACCGCGGAAGAACTGCTGGCCAAACTGCCCGACATCATCGACTTCTGCCGCACCTACTTGGGCATCGACCCCGTCACCGAGCCCATCCCCGTGCAGCCCACGGCCCACTACGCCATGGGCGGCATTCCCACCAACATCAAAGCCGAAGTGCTGGCCGACGAAAAAGGCACCGTGGTGCCCGGCCTCTACGCCGCGGGCGAAACCGCCTGCGTTTCGGTGCACGGCGCCAACCGTCTGGGCACCAACTCCCTGCTCGACATCGTCGTCTTCGGCAAGCAGGCCGGCATCCACGCCGCAGAATACGCCCAGGGCGCGGACTTCGAGCCCCTGCCCGCGGACGCAGCCGACTTCGCCCGCAGCCAGCTGGAAGCCATCCGCAACAGCAAAGGCAACGAGCGCATCGCCGACATCGCCGCCGAAATGAAGCGGGTGATGATGGACCATGTGGGCGTCTTCCGCACCGAAGAGGGCATGCAACAGGCTTTAGAGAAAATTCGCGAGCTCAAGGCCCGCTTCAAGCACCTCCACATCGACGACCGGGGCAAAATCTTCAACACCGAGCTGCTCACCGCCTGGGAATTGAGCAACCTGCTCGATTTGGCCGAAGTGACCACCGTCTCCGCGTTGGCCCGCAAAGAGAGCCGGGGCGCGCACTCCCGGGAAGACTACCCCAAGCGCGACGACCAAAACTGGCTCAAACACACCTTAGCCTGGATGCGGGAAAACGGCCAAATCGAATTGCGCTACAAGCCCGTGGTCATCACCAAGTACCAGCCCAAGGAACGCGTCTACTAAAGGGAGGGCTGCCATGCAAGTCACGCTCAAAATCTTCCGCTATAACCCCGAAACCGACAAAAAGCCCCACTACGAGACCTACAAGGTGGAAGCCGAACCCACGGACCGGGTGTTGGACCTCCTCGAAAAGGTCAAGGGCGAGCAGGATGGCACCCTCACCTTCCGGCGTTCCTGCGCCCACGGCGTGTGCGGGTCCGACGCCATGCGCATCAACGGCATGAACCGCCTGGCCTGCAAAGTGCTGGTCAAAGATTTGGGCACCGACCACATCACCATCGAGCCCCTCCTGGGCCTGCCCACCGTCAAAGACTTGGTGGTCGACATGGAGCCCTTCTTCGAGCACTACCGCTCGGTCAAGCCCTTCTTCATCAACAACGACCCCCCGCCGCAAAAAGAACGCCTGCAATCGCCCGAAGAGCGGGCCCGCTTCGACGACACCACCAAGTGCATCCTGTGCGCCGCGTGCACCACTTCGTGCCCTTCCTTCTGGCTCGACGGCCAATATGTGGGCCCCGCGGCCATCGTCAACGCCCACCGCTTCATCTTCGACAGCCGCGACCAGGGCGCGGAGGAACGCCTCAAAATCCTGGCCGACCAGTTCGGCGTCTTCCGCTGCCACACCATCTTCAACTGCACCCTCGCCTGCCCGCGCGAAATTCAAATCACCAAGGCCATCGGCGAGGTGCGCAAAGCCATTGCCACCGGCCGCCTCGACTGAGCCGGCCCGCTTTCATCGCCTCCAGGCCCAGGGCGCGCCCCTGGGCCTGCGCCTTTTTCTGGGGGAACCGCTCCGCGACCGACCGGCCGCCCGCCGCGCGCGACCGCGCCGTTCACGGCCAGCCATACACCCGCCACAAGGCCACCCCCACGACCAGAGCCGCCAGCGCGGCCAGCAGCACCCCCGCGGCCGCCGCGTCCTTGGCCGCGGCCACCAGGGGATGCGGCTCAGGCGCGCAGCGGTCCGCCAAAGCCTCCAGCGCGGTGTTGAGCGCCTCCGCAGCCCACACCAGCCCCACGGCCAGGGCCAGCAGCGCGGCATCCCGCGGCTGCACCCTCACGGCCCAGGCCCACAGCGCCACCCCCACCGTGGCCAGCCCGTGCCAGCGCGCGTTGGGCTGCGTGCGCCACATGTAGCGCAGGCCCCGGCCTGCATAACCAAACGCGCGTCCTAAACGCCGAAGTTCATGCCACATAAGCAGGGAGCAGGGAGCAAAAAGCAGACAGCAGAGAGCGAAGTGGATGGTCAGCCGGGCGGGGACGGTGGCCGTTGTGCGGTGAAGGCCACCCAGTCGCCTTCGCGGGCCTGCCGCACCACCCGCAGCCCGGCCCGCCGCGCGGCATCGGCCACCTCCGCGGCCTGGTCGGCCAGAATGCCCGACAGCACCACATGCCCGCCGGGTTCCACCGCAGCCGCCAGGCCCGAGCGGAGCAGTTCCACCAGCACCGGCGCCAGAATGTTGGCCAGTACCAGCCCCGCGGTGGTAAAGGGCACCTGCCCGGGCTGCAAAGCCGCCAACGAGCCCACCCGCGCGCTGAAGCGGTCCGCCAGGCCGTTGCGGGCCGCGTTGGCCCGGGCCACTTCCACCGCCACCGGGTCCACATCCAAGCCCAAGGCCCGCGCCGCGCCCAGCTTGAGCGCGGCCAGGCTCAAAATGCCCGAGCCGCAACCCACATCCAGCACCCGGGCCTGCCCCGGGGCCAGGCGTTCCACCTCGTGCAGCACCAGCCGGGTGGTGGGGTGCATCCCCGTGCCAAAGGCCATCCCCGGTTCGATGAAAAGCGGCACCCGCGCCGGGTCCGGGTTTTCGAGCCACGCGGGCACGATGATGAGCCGCCGGCCCACGGGCAGGGGTTTGTACGCCTTCTTCCACGCCTGGGCCCAATCTTCCTCCCGCAGCAGCCGAAAGCGGGCCGGCGGCAGGGGGCGAATCTGGCTCAAATGCCACAGGGCCTCCTCCACCCGCCGGCGCACCGTTTCCCACTGCCCGCCCGGCACCGGAATGTAGGCCCGCAGGGTGACGGGGCCCAGGTCCACGATGTGATTGCGGGCATCGACCCGGGGGCTGGCATATTCGAAGGCCACCGGCTGGGGCGTGAAACGGGCCAGCACCTCGGTCAGCGGGTCCACCAGTTCGGGGTCGTCCACCGTCAGGCTCACTTCGACCCAACGCGGGGCCTGCGGCTGGGGGTTCATGGGGAAGGCCTCCGGTCGCGGCTATGTGTAGCGTTGGAACCAACGCTGCAGGCGCTTCCAGGGGGAAGCCGACAGCGCGGCCCGGGCCTGGTGCAGGCGCCGGTAGTGTTCCAGCAACAGCCCCGCTGTGCGCCGCACATCGTATTGTTGGGCGTCTTGCCGGGCCTGTTGGCCCAGGCGGGCCCGGGTTTCGGGTTCGCTCACCAGCCGGCCCAATGCGCTGGCCAGCGCGGCCACATCCCGTTCCACCAACAGGCCGTTGCGCTCGTGCTGCACCACATCGCCCACCCCGGGGGAGCGCACGCCCACCACCGGCAGCCCCGCGGCCATGGCTTCGATGACCGACAGGGGATGCACTTCGGTCACCGACGCGGTGGCGAACAGGTCGGCCAGGCGCAAATAGCGGGGCACTTCGTCGTAGGGCACCAGGCCGGTGAAGACCACCTTGTCGGCCAGCCCCATCAGCCGGGCCCGTTCTTGCAAATTGTCCCGCTCCGGGCCGTCGCCCACGATGAGCAAGCGGGTTTGGGGGTACACCTCGTGCACCCCGCGAAAGGCCCGCAGCAAAAAGGGCAAACTCTTCTCCGGCGCTAAGCGCCCCACATAAGCGATGACCACCTGCTCGTCGGTCCACCCCAGTTGTTCGCGGGGCCAGGGTTCGGGCAAGCGCTCGAAGCGCTGCAGGTCCACGCCGTTGGGCACCACTTCGATGGCCGCGTCCACCCCCAAGCGGCGCAGCATCTCGGCCACACTGGGCGAGGGTGCGATGGTCAAATCGATTTCCCGGCAAAAGCGGGGCAGGTAGACTTTGAGGGCCATGTCGCCCACCGCGTCGGGCAGCAGGGGCAAATAGGCCCGCATGTACAGGTCGTAGCGGGTGTGGTTGGTGAACACGATGGGCACGCCCCAGGGCCGGGCGTAGCGCAAGGCCAGCTGGCCGCTCAACAAGGGGTGATGCACATGCACCACATCCATGGTCTGCAGCAGCTGCCGGGCCCGTCGGCTATAGCGCAGGTTGAGGTACAGCCCGGTGCTGGCCACCCGCAGGGGCAGGCCCGGGCTGCGCACGATGCGTTCGTCGTCGTCGGGTTGGGGCTCGCCAAAGGTGAAAACGAAGACTTCCTGGCCGTAGACGGTTTCCAAAGCCCGGCGGGTGAGGTCGATGTGGTTGGTCACGCCGCTGACATGGGGCTTGTAGAGGTCGGCCATCATGCCGATGCGCATAACACCTCCCAAAAGCAGGGCGGAACCGGCCCCCCGGCGGGGCCCGCGCGGCCCGGCAAGGCAATCATACCCCAAAGCCCCGGGGCGCGCAAACCCGCGGGCGCGCGGCTTTGGTATACTCTATCTGACCTCGCGTTTGCCGTTGGCCACGCCGAGGAGGTATGTTCGTGTCGGAGGCCGGCTATACCCAAGCGCTGGAACGCATCCGCCAGGCCCGGGAGCGCCGGACCCGGACGCTGGTTTTGTCGGGGCTGGGCCTGACCACCCTGCCCGACGCCTTGTGGGGCCTGACCTGGCTGGAGATGTTGGACATCTCCGGCAACCGCCTGACGGCCCTGCCCGAAAGCCTCGGCCGCCTGCAGAACTTGCAACGCCTGGCCCTCTTCAACAACCGCCTGACGGCCCTGCCCGAAAGCCTCGGCCGCCTGCAGAACTTGCAATGGCTGGACCTCTCCCGCAACCGCCTGACGGCCCTGCCCGAAAGCCTCGGCCGCCTGCAGAACTTGCAAGGCCTGTACCTCCCCGTCAACCGCCTGACGGCCCTGCCCGAAAGCCTCGGCCGCCTGCAGAACTTGCAATGGCTGGACCTCTCCCGCAACCGCCTGACGGCCCTGCCCGAAAGCCTTGGCCGCCTGCAGAACTTGCAATGGCTGGACCTCTCCCGCAACCGCCTGACGGCCCTGCCCGAAAGCCTCGGCCGCCTGCAGCATTTGCAATGGCTGAACCTGTCGGACAATCCCCTGGAGGAACTTCCGACTTTCCTCTGGGACATGGCTCAATTGGAAATGCTGGGCCTCGCCAACCTGGGCCTGGAAACCCTGCCCGAAAGCCTCGGCCGCCTGCAGAACCTGCAACACCTGGACCTCTCCGACAACCGCCTGACGGCCCTGCCTGAAAGCCTCGGCCGCCTGCAGCATTTGCAATGGCTGTACCTCTCCCGCAACCGCCTGACGGCCCTGCCCGAAAGCCTCGGCCGCCTGCAACATCTGCAGCGCCTCGCTCTCCAAGGCAATCCTCTTACCCTCACTCTCCCCCATCGCCTGATAGGCGACGAATATTTCGGCGACGCCCAGGCCATCCTCGATTTCTACCGCGCGGTGTGGCAGGAAGGGCAGACATGGGGCGCGGTGCGGGTGCTCTTCGTGGGGCAGCCCGGTGTAGGCAAGACCTCCCTGGTCCGGCGCCTCAAAGACGGCTCTTTCGACCCCCGGCAACCCAGCACCTTGGTGGTGGAGACCCACACCCTGCCCTTGGGCCCCTACACCGCGCACCTGTGGGATTTCGGCGGCCAGGAGTTCATGCACGCCACCCACCCCTTCTTCTTCTCCGCCCGGGTGGTGTATGTGCTGGTCCTCAATGTGCGCCACACCGCGGAGCAAAACCGGGTGCGCTACTGGCTGGACCTCATTCGCAGCATGGGCGGCGACGCGCCCGTGCTCATTGTGGGCAACCACGCGGACGCGGACCAACATCGCCTGGACCTGCCCTTCAACGCGCTGCGAGAGCAATACCCCAACATTCAGGCCTACCTGCAAACTTCGGCCAAGGAGGGCGCGGGCCTCGAAGCGCTGCGCCAGGCGTTGCACACGGCTGTGGAAAACCTGCCCCATGTGCGGGTGCGCTTCGCCCGCAGCCACCTGGCGGTCAAAGACGCGCTGGAAACCCGCAAAGCCCAGGGCGAGGACCTCATCCCGCGAGAGGCGTATCGAGCCATTTGCCGCGCCCAGGGCATCGACGACGAACAGGACCAGGAGACCCTGCTGGCGCTGCTCCACGACCTGGGCGTGGTGCTGGATTTTCGAGACGAGGCCGGCGAGCCCCTGACTCCTGAGGGCGTGCTCAACCCCAACTGGGTCACCTCGGCGGTGTACCGGGTCCTCACCGCCCCCGAAGTGCGCGAGCGCAGCCGGGGCCGGGTGACCCCGACCATGATACGCCGCATCCTGTCCCGACCCCGCTACCAGCAATGGCATCGCGAGCTGGTGCTGCGCCTCATGCAGCGCTTCGAACTGGCCTATCCCGGCCCCGATGGCGCGTGGTGGTTGCCCGATGTCATGCCCCAGGACCAGCCCGAAGCAGCCGCGGCCGCGGCTTGGGACGATGCGCTGGTTTTCGAATATGCCTACGACCCGCGCCTGCCGCCCGGCGTCATCACCCGCTTCATCGTGCGCGCCCACGAAGCCATCGCGGACCAGGCCCTGGTGTGGCGTTGGGGCGTCATTTTGCGATTGCAGCAAGACGCCAATCGGGCCCTGGTGCGGGCCCGCCCCGAGCGCAATACGGTGGAAATCCGGGTGACGGGCCGGCCCAACACCCGCCGGGAAGCCCTGGCCTACATCCGGGGGCACTTCGAGGCCATCCATCGCACCTTCGTCCAGCAAGAAGGCGGCTTCACCATCACCGCCTACCTTTCCCCGCCGCGCTACCCCGGCCTGCGCCTGCCCTACGACGACTTGCTGGTGTTGGAAAAGGATGGCATCGCCGAATACCCCGTGGTCTGGCAAGGGCGCACGGTGTACCTGCCCGTTCGCGAAGTGCTGGACGGCTTTGTGTCGCCCCAAGCCCGCCAGGAGGAAATCCGGGCCCGCTTCCCCCACGAGGCCCGGCGGGAGATGGTCGTCTCTATTCAGGGCAATGTCACGAATTCCATCCTCACCCTGGGCGACGCGAATCGCATCGCGCAGCGCATCCAAACATCCCCGCTCGCGCCTGAGCTGGCCCAGGCCCTGACCGAGCTGGCCCAGGCGGTACAGGCCTTGCTGCCTCACCTGCCGCCCGAGCAGCAAGAAGAAGTGCAGGACGACTTGCAACGGCTACAGGAGGAATTGCAACGCCCCGAACCCCGGCGTAAGTGGTACACCGTCAGCCTGGAGGGCTTGAAGGCTGCGGCCAAAACCGTGGGGGAAATCGGCCTGCCGGTGCTCAAGCTGGTCGAGCAAATCGTGCGATTATTGTCGTAGGTTCAGCCCCGCGCGTTCAGGGCCACCTCGCTCGCGCGCCCAACGAAGCCGAATTCGCGGCCCGCGGCCACCGCGGCCCCGGGCCGCGCGCGGGCAACGCCGCTCACGCCGCGGCCTGGTCCGTCGCCGGTTCCCCTGCACCCCGGGCCTGGGCATAGGCCCGCGCGGCCCGCAAAAAGGCCACGAACAGCGGATGCGGCCGAATGGGCCGCGAGAGAAATTCGGGGTGAAACTGGGTGCCCAGCATGAAGGGGTGGTCCCGCAATTCCGCAATTTCCACCAGCCGGCCATCGGGCGACAACCCCGAGAACACCATACCCGCGGCTTGCATTTCGGCCCGGTAGGCGTTGTTGAACTCAAAGCGGTGCCGGTGGCGTTCTTCCACCACATCCACATCGCCATACGCGGCCCGGGCTTTGGTGCCCGGCTGCAGCACGCACGGGTAAAGCCCCAGGCGCATGGTGCCGCCCATGTCGGTGATGGAGCGCTGGTCGGGCATGAGGTCGATGACCGGGTGCTCGGTGCCGGGGTCGAATTCGGTGGAGTGCGCGTCGTCGTAGCCTAACACATGGCGGGCGAATTCCACCACCATGAGCTGCATACCCAGGCACAGGCCGAAATAGGGCACCCGGTTTTCGCGGGCATAGCGGGCGGCCAAAATTTTGCCTTCCACCCCGCGGGAATCAAAGCCGCCGGGAACCAAAATGCCCGCCGCGCTGCGCACGGCTTCCCAGGCGTCGGGCCGGTTCTTCTCCAGGTCCGAGGCTTGCACCCAGGCGATGTCCACTTCCACCCCCAAATGCAGCCCCGCGTGCACCAGGGCCTCTTTGACGCTCATGTACGCGTCGCGCAGTTCCACATATTTGCCCACCAGCGCGATAGGCAATTTGGGCTTGGGCGCGCGGGCCTTTTCCACCAGCGCCTGCCAGCGGGACCAGTCGGGTTGGCGGCGGGGTTCCAAATGCAAACGCTCGAGCAAATAGCGGGCCACGCCGGCGCGCTCCAAAATCAGCGGCACTTCGTAAAGCACATCCACGGTCACCAAAGGCACCACGGCCCGGGGTTCTACATCGCAAAAGAGCGCGATTTTGTCGATGAGCTCGGGCGCCACGGGGTGGTCCGAGCGGGGGATAATCATGTCGGGCGCGATGCCCACCGAGCGCAGCTCCCGCACCGAGTGCTGGGTGGGTTTGGTTTTGAGCTCGCCCGTGGCGCGAATGAACGGCAGCCAGGTGACATGAATGTAGGCCGTGTTCTCCCGGCCCACATCGTTGCGCATCTGGCGAATGGCCTCCAAAAAGGCCACGGATTCGTAATCGCCCACGGTGCCCCCCACTTCGACGATGACGATGTCCGCGTCCAAAGTCTCGCCCACCAGCGCGATGCGGCGCTTGATTTCGTTGGTGATGTGGGGAATGACCTGGATGGTGCCGCCCAAGAAATCACCGCGGCGCTCTTTGGCGATGATTTCGGCATACACCTGGCCGGTGGTCACATTGCACATGCGGTTGAGGCGCACATCCATGAAGCGCTCGTAATGCCCCAGGTCCAGGTCCGTTTCCGCGCCGTCGTCGAGCACGAAAACCTCGCCGTGCTGGTATGGGCTCATGGTGCCGGGGTCCACATTGAGGTACGGGTCCAGCTTTTGGGCCGCGACCCGAAAGCCATATTCCTTGAGGGCCAGGCCTAAGGCCGCGGTGGTCACGCCCTTGCCCACGGAGCTCAACACGCCGCCGGTGACGAAAATGTATTTGCGCATAAGGCCACCTACCTCCTGAGGGGTTTAGGGGGAAGGGTGAGCCGCGCGGCGTCGACGCCGCGCGGCGCGCGGGTTGGCCGGGCCGAAAAACGACAACGCCGGGAGCGACGGCACAAGGCCGTGACCCGGCGTTCAGGTCCCGTTCCGCATCGCGGCCCCAGGCCGCGCCACACCCAGCACGCAAACGGCCACCCTTGCATCACGGGGCTTAAGTGTACCATGATTTGGCCCCCGCCGCGGGCGGGAGTATAATGAAAGCCCCGCGGCGGCCGCCGGCCGTGCGCGGAGCACTTCCCCCATGCACAACAGGAGGCCAAGGGTATGACCCGACGCATTCGTATTGGCAACCGCTGGGTGGGCGAAGGCCAGCCCACTTACATCGTGGCCGAAATCGGCATCAACCACAACGGCGATTTGGAACTGGCCAAGCGCATGATTGACGCCGCGGTGTGGGCCGGGGTCGACGCGGTCAAGTTCCAAAAACGCACCCCCGAAATCGCCACGCCCAAGGAAATGTGGAACAAGATGCGCGAAACCCCCTGGGGCTACATCCCCTACATCGAATATCGCCGCAAGGTGGAATTCGGCGCAGAGGAATACCGGGAAATCGACCGCTACTGCCGCGAGCGGGGCATCACCTGGTTCGCTTCGGTGTGGGATGAGCCCTCGGTGGATTTTCTGGAAGCCTTCGACCCGCCGGTGTACAAAATCCCTTCGGCCGCGCTCACGGACCACGGCTTGCTGCGCAAAGTGCGGGCCACAGGGCGGCCGGTGGTGCTTTCCACCGGCATGTCCACCATGGACGAAATTCGCGCCGCGGTGGAAGTGCTGGGCACCGAAGACCTGCTGCTCATGCACACCACCAGCACTTATCCCGCGGAACCGTCGGAGCTCAACCTGCGCATGATTCAAACCCTGGCCCGGGAATTCCCCACCGTGCCCATCGGCTACTCGGGCCACGAAGTGGGCCTGGTGACCACCGCGGTGGCCGTGGCCTTGGGTGCGGTGATGGTCGAACGCCACTTCACCTTGGACCGGGCCATGTGGGGCAGCGACCAGGCGGCTTCGGTGGAACCCGGCGGCATGGCCAAGCTGGTCAAATACATCCGGGTCACCGAGCAGGCCTTAGGGGATGGCGTCAAACGGGTGTATGAGTCGGAACTCCCGGCCATGCGCAAACTGCGGCGCTACATCACCAACCCCCATGTGCGCTTCAAGCAAGGCGGGGCCTAAACCCTGGCGCGGCTGGGCCCTGCTGGGTTGGGCCGCGTTGGTTGCGGTGGGGGTCGCCTACGCGCAGGTGGCGCTGCTGCCTCGCCGCGCCATCGTGCCCGCGGCCCAGGTGGAAGGCCCCTGGCCCGTGGCCATCGTTTTCGGCGCCGCGGTGTACCCCGGCGGGCGGGCCAGCCCCATTCTGGCCGACCGGGTGCGCACCGCAGTCGAGCTCTATCACGCGGGCAAGGTGCCAGGCCTGCTGCTCAGCGGCGACAACCGCTTTCCCAATTACAACGAGCCGGCGGTCATGGCCCGGCTGGCCCGCCAATGGGGCGTGCCCGAGGGAGCCCTGGCCCTGGATTATGCCGGTCGGCGCACTTATGCCACCTGCTGGCGGGCGCGCCACATCTTTGGCGTGCGCCGCGCGTTGCTGGTCACCCAGCGCTTTCACCTGCCCCGGGCCCTGTATTTGTGCCGTGCGCTGGGCATCGAGGCCATCGGCGTGCCCGCGGACCGGCCCGGGGGTTACCGGGGCCAGTGGTGGTTCGCCGGCCCGCGCGAAATCCTGGCCCGCCTGCGCGCCTGGTGGGATGTGCACCTGTGGCCGCCCCCGGTGGTAGGCGGCCCGCCCGAACCCTTGCCCTGGCTCACCCCCACCCCGCGTTGAGGTGTCGCGTGGCTGCATGGCGCTCCAAATGGCTCACCTGGCAAGACCGACGGCGCCTGGCCCGGCTGCAGCGCGCGCTGGCCGCGGCCGCGCCCCGGGCCCAGGGCGCGGCGGTGTTGTTCTTCAACGCCTCAGCCCGCCTGTGGGGCCTGAGCCAAAACGCGGCCTTCCAGTGGCTGGCCGCGTGGAGCCTGCGCCTGGCCGGCGTGCCCGTGGTGCAGCTGGTGTGCCAGGCCGGGCTGCCCCGCTGCGTGCTGGCCGCGGCGCAAGACCAGGGCCGCCAGCCCCCGCCGTGCGCCATGTGCCGGGCCCAAAGCCAGCGCCTTTACGCGGCCTGGCCCGTGGCCCCGCTGCCGCCGACGGAAGACGACCCGGGCCCCGGCCTGGCGCACGCCCCCCTGGCCGACCTGCTGGCCTGGGAGCACGACGGCCTGCCCCTGGGCGCGCTCATCACCCCGGGCCTGCGTTGGGCCCTGCGCCGCCACGACCTCAACGACGACCCACCCACCCGGGCCCTGGCGCGCGCCTTTCTGCGAGGCGCGTGGGCCACCGCGCAGGCCTTTCGGGCCGCGCTGCAAACGCACCGGCCCCGGGCCGTGGTGGTGTTCAACGGCCAGTTCTACCCCGAGGCCACCGTGGCCCACCTGGCCCGGGCCGCGGGGCTGCCCACCATCACCCACGAAGTGGGCCTGCGCCCCCTCACCGGCTTCTTCACCCACGGCGAGGCCACGGCTTACCCCATCCGCATCCCCCCCGACTTCCGCCTCACCCCTGCCATGCAGGCCCGCCTCAACGCCTACCTCAGCCGCCGCTTCCAGGGCGATTTCAGCATGGCCGGCGTGCGCTTTTGGCCCCACATGCAGGGGCTGGGGGAAGATTTTTGGGCCCAGGCCCGACGCTTTCGGGCCATCGTGCCCATCTTCACCAATGTGGTGTTCGACACCAGCCAAAAGCACGCCAATGTGCTCTTCCCCCACATGTTCGCCTGGCTCGACGGCCTGCGGGCCGTCATCCGCCGCCACGCCGACATCTTCTTCGTGCTGCGGGCCCACCCCGACGAACACCGCCCCGGCAAAGCCGCGGCCCAAAGCGTGCGCCAATGGGTGCACCACCACGGCCTGCACACCTGGCCCAATGTGCGCTTCGTCGACGCCGACCAATACCTGAGCTCCTACGAGCTCATCACCCACAGCAAGCTGGTGCTGATTTACAATTCCACCATCGGCCTGGAAGCCGTGCTCTTGGGCAAGCCGGTGCTGGCCGCGGGCGCGGCGCGCTTCACCCCCTACCCCATCGTCTACCTGCCGCCCAGCGTCCAGGCCTACTGGCAGCAACTGGAAGCTTTTCTGACCGCGGAGCAGGTTCCCCTGCCGCCGCAAGCCCAGGAACACGCGCGGCGCTTCTTGTATTACCAGCTGTACAAGGTCTCGCTGCCCTTTTCCCGCTGGGTGGAACCGCACCCCCTGGTGCGCGGTTATGTGCGGCTGAAGCCTTTTGCGCCCCAAAGCCTGCGGGCCGACGCGTCGCCCACCATGCGGGCCATCCATCGGGGCGTGCTGCACGGGCAGCCCTTTGTGCTCGACGAGGAGGAATGACATGCGCCTCACTCCCCGCCGTTTGCACGCCTGGGCCGAGCAAGTGGTCGCCGAAAAACGCCGCGACCTCAACCTGCTGGCCATCTACCTCACCGGCTCGCTGCTGACCGATGCGCCCTTGTTCGGCGGGGTGACCGACATCGACCTGGTGTGCATCTACAACCTGCCGCCCACCACCGAAGAGGAAGTGCGCCCCCTGCCCGGCGGCGTGCATGTGCACCTGCGCCATTGGGAGCGGGACCGGCTGGAACCGCCCCGCAAGCTGCGCCACGAGGTTTGGCTGGGGCACGAGCTGTATTACGCCCGGCCCATGCACGACCCCCAGCACTTTCTGGATTTCGTGCAATCCGCGGCCCGCAGTCGGTTCCACCACCCCGAAGTGGCCGCCCAACGGGCGTGGAACTTGCTGGAAACCGCACGCGCGACCTGGGCCCGCCTGAGCATGACGCCGGACCCGCTGGCGCCCGAAGTCGTGAGCGCCTACACCGAAGCCATCTACCAGGCCATGCACATCCCGGCCACACTGCACGGCCGGGTGCTCTCGTGGCGGCGGGCCGGGCCCCAATGGCAGGCCGAAGCTGCAGCCGCCGGGCACCCCGAGTGGATGGCCCAATGGCTGCGGGCCCTGGGCGCGCCCGGCATTACCGCCCAGGCTCTGGCCGAGGCCGAAGCCCCCTGGGCCGCCGCGTGGGAGGCCGCGCATCAGGCCGCGCCCCACGAGCCGACCTTTCACCCCGCCCGGCGGCGCTACTACCAGGCCGCACTCAGCGCGTTGCGCAGCAGCGAACCGCCGGCCCAGGCCCTGCTCTTGCTGCTGCACACCTGGAGCCGGGCCCTGCAGGCCGCGCCCGCCCAGGACGCGCGCCAGGAGGCCTGGCGCGAAACCCTCACCCGCTGGAACTGGCACGAGCCAGAAGCCCACTTCGCCGCCCTGGACCAGTGGCTCGACAGCTTAGAAACTTTTCTGGAAGCCTGGATGCAGGCCCACGGCGTGGATTTGGGCCTGGTTTAGCGCCAGGTGCGCAGCAGGAAGCCTACCCCCGCGCCCAAAAGCAGGCCGGCGAAGGGCGCGTTGTCGTTCCACCACCCCAAATTGCGCGCGCTCCAAAACAGGCCCACGCCGATGGCCGCGGCGCCCCACACCAGGCCCCAGCCCTGGGGCCGCCGCCAGCCTTCCTGGGCCCAGCGCAGGCCCAAAACGACGAAAATCAGCGGCCACAACTGGCTCACCCACTGCATCACCAGGTCCAGCGGCCCTAAGGGAACCACCCCCAGCAAATTCAAACCCCACGCGATGAGCAAAAGCCCCAAGAACAAGGAAACCAAGCGCCGAAGCATCGCGACTCTCCTTTAGGAACGGGCGCGGCGTTCATCACCACGCGTCGCGGCGCGCCAGCAACGCACCACCCAGACCCAACCGCCCAGGGCCACCAGCCAGCCCAGGGCGAGTTCCCACGGATACAACCGCCATTCTACCGTGTGCTGCCCCGGCGGTAAAGTCACCGCGCGCCAGGGAGCCCGGCTCTGGTCCCTGGCCACAGGACGGCCATCCACAAACACCCGCCAGGTGAAATAATCACCCTCGCTGAGCACCAACCGGCCCGGCCCCTGGGCCTGCACCACCACCCGGTCGGGCCGCCACAGCAGCACCCGGGCCGTTTCCCGAAGCGGCGGGGTGACACGGGCCGGGGGGGCAAAATCCCCCTCCCCGCTTCCTTCGCAAGCGCTTACTTTTGCGCACATTCTCCCCATCGTGGTTGGCCGCGGGCCGTTTGCGCGGCCAAGGGCTTCCAATCCCCCTCCCCCATCCCTCCCCCTTCGTAAGGGGGAGGGGCCGAAGGTGGCCCTGGCCCCTCGCGGCAGCCAGGTTCCCCCGCCCTTACGAAGGGAGGGGGTTAGCGGATGGGGTTCGTCACCCACCAACGGCTTCACATCCCCCTCCCCTGTGAGGGACAGGAGGCCAAGGGGGTGGGGTTGCCCACCGCCGCCCGCGGCGCGCGCGGCCGCGGCCCCCGACGGCCTTCCATCCCCCTCCCCCACCCCTCCCCCTTCATAAGGGGGAAGGGCCATCACCGCCTCACGCCCCTGCGCGCGGTGCTCTCCCCCCTCCCCTACGAGGGGAGGGGGGCCGGGGGGGTGGGGTTCGCCACCGCCGCCCGCGGCGCGCGCGGCCACGGCCCCCGACGGCCTTCCATCCCCCTCCCCCACCCCCCCCCCTTCCCA
>JALSPJ010000217.1 GCA_026985995.1 Anaerolineales bacterium | reverse complement strand
CACGCCCACGGGCAGGGAAAGCACCAGCTCGTAGCGCCCGTCGTCGCGAGGCTGCAGGGTGGGCGCCCGGCCGGCCAGCACGCTTTGCCCGCCGGGCAGGTCGGCGTAGGTGTTGCCCAGGCGGTAGAGGTCGCCCACCAGCCGAATGGGGGAACCGGGCACGGTGTCGTCGGGCGGGGTGAGGACGAATTTGACGGGCACCTCGGTGGTGGGCTGCAAGGCCAATTCCACGGGCGTGGTGGCCTCGGGCCCGATTTGCGCCTGCTGCTGAAAGGGCGCATAACGGCCATCGGGGTGCCAGAAGAACACGGTGTGCAACCCCGGCGGCAGGCCCTCGAGCAGGAATTCGCCCCGGGCGTCGGTGAGGGTGCGCAGCCCTCCGGCGAAGACGAACACATCGGCCACGGCCGCGCCGGTGACGGCATCGGTCAGGCGGCCTTGCAAGCGTCCCCCCGGGGTAGGGTCCGGCGTCAGCCCCTGCCAGGCGGCCACCCGCTCCACCAACAGGGCCTCGGGCGTGGCCCACGCGCTGCGATAGCGCACCGGTTCGCCGCTCAGGGTGACCTCGGGGTGCACGACCTGGTCCGGGGTGTGCAGTTCAAAGCGGTAGGTGAGGCGCTGATAGGCCTCCACGGCCAGGGTGAAGGTCCACAGGCCCGGCCGGTCCGCGGGTTCCAGCGGATAACGCTGCGGCGCGACGGTCAGCCCGGTGACCTCGTCCAACAACACCAGCACCACTTGCGCGTCGGGCGGGGTGTTGGGCGGCGTTTGCACCTGCCAGCGCACCCGGGTGCGCGGCGCGGGGGTGGCCGTGGGTGCGACCGGGCCGGTGGGTGCCGGCGCGGGGCCCCACGCCGGTTCCCCCTGACAGGCGGCCAGCAGCCAGGCCAGGACGAGCAACCACCACCCCACACGCGCGGACATGAGCCACCTCCTACGGCCCCACAAGGGCCATCACGCATCGGCTGCGCGCCCGCGTTCGGCCAGGCGCACCAACAGCAGGCCTAAGTAGAACAGGCCCACCAGGGGAGCCAGCACCAGCAGCATGTTCACCGGGTCGGGCGTGGGGGTAATGACCGCGGCCAATACGGCCAAAATCACGATGACCACCCGGGCGTTGTCGCGCAAGGTGCGATAACGCACCCAGCCCAGGCGGGCCAGCATGTAGAGGATGAGGGGTGTCTCGAAGGCCAGCCCCACCCAAAAGAGCATGCCGGTGACGAAGCGAATGTACGAAGCCGGCCGGGGCGCGGTGGGAATGCCCATGAAGTTGAGCAAGAAGGGCAGGGCCACGGGCAGCATGACGAAATAGGCGAAGGCCATACCGGCCACGAAGAAGGCCAGCACCAACGGCATGGCCAACAGCCCCCACACCCGGGTGCGGGGTTGCAAGCCGGGCGCGGCGTAAGCGTAAAGCTCCAGGTATATATAAGGAAGGGACACCACGAACCCGGCCAGCATGGCCACCCGCATGGTCACACCCAGGGGCTCGGTGACCTCGATGGCCTGCAGGCGCTCCAGGCCGCCGATGGGCGCGGTCAAAAAGGCCAGCAGCTGGGGCAAAAAGAGGAACGCGGCGGCCACGGCCAGCAGATAGACCAGCAAAGCGCGGAAGATGTGCGGCCGCAGCGCGTCCAGATGTTCGGCCAGGGTGCGGGGCTCCTGCACCGCAATTTCCAGCACGGTGCCCAGGTCGTGCTCTTCGGCCGGGGCGGTGAAGAAACGCACCACCCGCACCCGCAGGCGATAGAGCGCTCGGGCCGCGGCCCGCCAGCCGCGCCAGGGCGCGGTGAGCCAGCGCCATAGGCGTCGCAACCAGGTCTTCAT
>JALSPJ010000216.1 GCA_026985995.1 Anaerolineales bacterium | reverse complement strand
GGCCCCCAAGCCGGGGGAACCGGCGTATGCCGCGGCCTACCGCCTGGGCCGCGCGCTGGCCCGGGCCGGGCATGTGGTGCTCAACGGCGGCTACATCGGCACCATGGACGCGGTGTCGCGCGGCGCAGCCGAGGCCGGCGGGCGGGTCATCGGCGTCACCAGCGTGGTCATCGAACGCTGGCGGCCCGTGGGGCCCAACCCCTGGCTGACAGAGGTGTGGCCCACAGCCACCCTGATGGAACGGCTGACGCGCATGGTGCACACGGCCCAGGCCGCGGTGGTGCTGCCCGGCAGCGTGGGCACCTGGGCCGAGCTGCTGCTGTGGTGGAACCACCTGTTGGTGCGGGCCATGCCGCCCAAGCCCCTGGTGCTTTACGGCCCCGAATGGGAGCGCACCTGGCAGGCCATCTTCCAGCACCTGGGGGCCTACTTTGGCCCCGAACACCGGCGCTGGTTGACTTTCGCCCATTCGCCCCAGGAAGTTTTGGCCGCGTTGACGAGACCGGCATCCGCGGTTCCGCCCGCGGCCTGACCACAAACGGGAGGGAAATATGTTCCGCTCGCGCGCATTCCGAACCACCGCCCTGATATTGGGAGCCGCGCTGTTAGGCGCCCTGCTCGGCTGCCGCGTTTTGACGGCCGCGCAGCCTACGCCCGACGCGGACGCGCTGCTGGCCACCGCGGTGGTGGGCACGCTGCAGGCCCAGGGCATCACCGTGCTGCCGCCGGGGGCCGAAGAAGCCGCCGCGGCGTCCACCCCGCGCGCGGCCGACGCCGGTTCCCCCAACACCCCCACCCCCCTGGCCTCGCCCACGCCGCCGCCCACGCCCACACCCCTGCCCTCCCCCACCCCGTCGACCGCGGTCATTCAGGGCCGGGTGTGCTACCCCGGCGGGAGCATTCCGGCCATGACCGTGTATGTGCAGGAAGTGGGCAGCGACCAGGTCTACGAAGTGCCCATCGAGGCCGGGCAAAGCACTTACGAGGCCCAGGTGCCCCCGGGAACTTACCAGGTGTATGCCTGGCTGCCCGACTTTTCCCAAAGCGGGTCTTATTCCCAGGCCGTGGTGTGCGGCCTGACCGCCGGCTGCCGGGACCACACCCTGCTGCCCGTCGCGGTGGAAGTGGGCCAGACGGCCGGGGGCATCGATGTGTGCGACTGGTATCACGGCCCCTTCGATGTGCCCTACCCGCCCAGCGTGGATGTGGCCCAGGTGACGGGCGCGATTCAGGGCCGCCTGGGCTACCCCGCGGGCTATATTCCACCGTTGCAAATCGTGGCCTTCAATCTGGATACCCACTACTGGTACTGGATGGGCACCGCTAAGAACCAGACCACCTACACCTTCACCGACCTGCCGCCGGGACGCTATCATGTGGTGGCCTACCTGTACGGCCAGGATGCGGGTGCTGCTTACACCCATTACGATATAACCACCGGTACGGGGGACCACAGTCTGGTGGAAGTCATCGTGCGGCCCGGTCAAACCACCACCGGGGTGGACCTGGTGGACTGGTTCGTGCCCGAGGGTACTTTGCCGCCCAACCCGGCCAAGTGAGCGCACCTCAGGCCAGCACCTGGGCCGCGCCGCCCCGCCGCGGGTCCCCCGCGGCCTGGGCGTCTTCCGGCGTCAGCACAACGGCGTGCGCGCCGCCGAAATACATGCTGCGCTCGGGCCAGGGGTTGACCCGGTAGCCGCGCGCGGCCAACGCCTGCGCGGTGGCCGGCGGCACGCCACCTTCCAGGTGCAGCACGCCGTCTTCGTAGTGCACCCGAGGCGCGTCCACGGCTTGCGTCAGCCCCTGGCCGAAGTCGTAGACATAGGAGAAGGTTTGCAGCACCGCGGAGCGAATGCGGCTGCTGCCGCCGCTGCCCACGGCTAAGGTCACCGGGCCCGGGGCCGCGTTCCAGCGGGCGATGAGGGGCGTCATCATGGTACCCAAGCGCGCGCCGGCCGGCAAGCGGTGGAACCCCTCGGGGTGCAGGTCCGCCTCGCCGAGCATGTTGTTGAGCCGAATGCCCGTGCCGGGCACGATGAAACCGGCGTCTTCCCCCGCGGTGACGGTCATGCTCACCACCAGGCCCTGCGCGTCGGCCACGCTGATGTGGGTGGTGTAAGGGCCCGTGGGCGGCTCGGGGGGCTCCTGGGGGAAAGGGCCCTGGGCCAGGGCCCGCCGCAAACGGGCGCGATATTCGGCGATGAAGGCAGGGCTCAAAAAGCGGGCCCGCCGGGTCGCGTCGCCTTCCCACCAGGGCCGCGCGTGCTGGGTCAGGCGCATGGCCTCGGCCAGCAAGCGCACATGCCCGGGGCTCAGGGGCTGCAGCGCGGCCAGGTCATGGTCGGCCAGCAAAGCCAGGGTGAAAGCCACCAACCCGCCACCTTTGGATGGCGCGCCGGGCAGCCAAACGGTGGCGTCGCGATAGGCCCGCTGCAACGGCTGGCTGCGGTGCACCCGATAGTTGGCCAGGTCCGCCGCGGTGATGAGCCCGCCGTGGGCCTGCTGGTCGGCGACAATGGCCTGGGCGATGCTTCCCCGGTAGAAGGCATCGGGCCCCTCCTGGGCCAACACGCGCAGGGTGCGGGCCAGGGCGGGGCGTCGCAAACGCGCGCCGGCAGGGATAGGCTGGCCGTTGGGCAGGAACAGGTCCCGCAGGGCCGGGTCCTGCCGGTAGAGGTCGGCCAGCAAGGCGATGATGTGGGCCTGCGCGGGGGAAATCACCGCGCCATCTTCGGCCAGGCGAATGGCCGGCTGCAGGACCTGGGCCCAGGGCAGGCGGCCGTGGTCCGCGTGCAGCGCGTGCAGCCCGGCCACGAAGCCCGGCACGGCCACACTGGCCCGACCCAGCCAGAAGGATTGGGACGCGGCCTCGAACTGCACCACCACTTCGTAAAAGTCCATGGCCGGCCCCGGGGTTCCCGAAGGCATGTCGGCCATGAAATCGTAGGCCTGCACCCGGTCGCCGTGGGCCACCAGCGCGATACCGCCGCCGCCCAGGTTGATGAGCGGGGGCTCGGCCAGCAGCGCGGCAAACATGGCCGCGACCGCGGCATCCACCGCGTTGCCGCCCTGGCGCAACATGTGCGCCGCGGCGTCCACCGTTTGCACATCACCGGCAGCAATGGCAGCGGGCATGGTCACCTCCCCAAGCCTGAGATAAACGCCTGGCTCGCCGAGGCATGGGCAGCATTATACGCCAAAAACGCCCCAAACGGGGCGCTATAACCGGAAAATGGAGGAAAACGCGCCCGGCGCGCCGGCTGGCGTGGCAAACAGCCCGCGGCCGCGGCATTGGGTCCCGACGGGCGCGCGCCCAGCCCTACCAGGCCCCACGGGCTGCCCCGCGAGCCGGGTTTCCCCCGCAACCATGCCACCTCGCCACA
This sequence comes from Anaerolineales bacterium, assembly GCA_026985995.1. Taxonomy (GTDB): domain Bacteria; phylum Chloroflexota; class Anaerolineae; order Anaerolineales; family DRMV01; genus JAADEN01. Next base: position 4,695 of record JALSPJ010000216.1, on the reverse strand, counting down.
AATGCGCTACTTTGACGGTATTCCCCCGTATCAGCAGGCTCTAATCGCCAATTCATCGATTGGCGGGTAAATTTAATGATTTTCTTACAAACCCCAACTATAGTAGAAACCCTGGAGCCCTCGGGCTCCCATCTTCCCCCGAGTGGGGACAACCGGAGGTGCGATATGTGGTTTGACCCCTTCGCCAATCACTTTTTGATGCTGGCCGCCCAGTGGCCGTTGGATGCGCGCGGCAAGCAGCCGCACATGCCCGTGGCCGAAAAGCCGGCGCGCCGCGAGCGCCGCAACCCAAAGCGCGCCAACCGGCGCAAGAGCCTGCGCTAAAAGCGGCCCGTGCCAGCATCGGGCCCGTGGTAGGTGCCACGGGCGTTTTTCTTTTAACGACCAAAGCCGCGAGGGACGCTTCCTCGCGGCTGACAGCCAGGCGCGACCCGGAGCTCACGGCTCCAGCAGCTCGAACTCGACGAACGCGGTGGCCGTGACCTCCAGCTCGCCGGCCGCGACGGGCACCTCGGGCGGTGCGGCCTCGGGGGCCATGGCCTTGTAGGCCACATCGGCCCGGGGCACGGGTTGGCCGCCGCCAAAAGAGACGCGCCGCGGAGGCCCCAGGCGCATCCCCAGCACCTCGGCCATCAGACGGGCCTGGGCCTGCGCGTCTTCCAGGGCCTGCCGCCGGGCCTGGGCCAACGCGTCGGCGTAATTCGACGCGCCAAAGCGCAGCCCGCGCACCTGGTTGGCCCCCGCATCCAACGCCGCGCCGATGACCTGGCCCAGCAGGTCCAGGTCCCGCACGGTGATGCTCACCGTGTTCTCGGCCACATACACTTCCACCCGGTTCTCCTGGGGGCCCTTGGTGGTCTTATAGACATTGAAGCCCGTGGTCTGCAGGTCTTTTTCGGCCACGCCCAAGGCCTGCACCGCGGCGTAAATGGCCTGCGCGCGGCGAATGTTTTCGCTCACCGCGCGGCCCACATCCGGGTCTTCGGTGCGCACGCCCACCTGCACGGTGGCCATATCGGGGGAAAGGGTTACCCGGCCCACGCCGTTGACCGTGGCCAGCCGGGGCTGGGGCGTGGCTTCCGCGGCCGGCGCGGCGGCCAGGGCCACACCGTTGGCCGGGGCCAGCGCGGTCCGACCGCAGCCGGCCAGGGTCAGCCCGGCCGCGAACAGGGCGATGCCCAACCACATCCAGGTTTTGCTCATGAGGAACCTCCTGCGCAGAGAATGGCCATCTTTCCCAACGCCGGCGGGGCCGGGACGGTTCCCCAAAACCAAAAGGCGGCGCCCACCCACGAGCGCCGCCCGAGGTCAAAACCCCGCCGCCCTCACTGCTTGGCCGCGCGCACGGCCTCCCGGAAGGCCTCCAAGGTGAAGGCCACATCGTCTTCGCTGAGCGCGGCGCACAGGAACCAGGGTTCGCGGCCGTCCGCGTCGGGCATGACCCCCCGGCGGATGAGCTCCATGCCGATTTCCTCGTACAGGTCCGCGTCGCCCTGCAAGTAGTCCCGCAGCTCATGGGGCTCGTCTTCCACGCCCAGCACAATGCCGAACATGCTGGGCGGGCCGCCCACCCACGCGGGAATGCTCTCTTCGGCCAGGATGGTGCGAATGCCTTCCATGAGGGCCCGCCCCCGGGCCTCGACCACGGCCAGCGCGTCCTCTTCCTCCAGCACCTGCAGGGTGGCGGCTGCCGCGGCCGCGGCCACCGCGTTGCCCGAATAGGTGCCGCCGTGGGCCATCGCGCCGGGCTGGATGGTCATCATCACTTCCTCCCGGCCGGCAATGGCGGCCACGGGGTAGCCGTTGCCCAAGGATTTGGCATAAGTGACCAGGTCGGCCCGCACGCCGAAGTATTCCTGCGCGCCGCCCTTGGCGATGCGAAAGCCCGTTTTCACCTCGTCGAAGATGAGCACGATGCCATATTCGTCGGCCAGACGGCGCAGGTGCTCCAGAAAACCGGGCTTGGGCATGATGCCGGCCAGGTTGCCCAGCACGGGTTCCACGATGATGGCCGCGATGTCGCCCCATTTGGCCTTGACCGTGCGCTCCACGGCCTCGAAGTCGTTGAAAGGCAGGGTGATGATGTACTGCTGCACGGCCTTGGGAATGCCCGAAGTCGCGGCCGCGGGGATGGGGCTGCGCCGGGAGCCAATCATGCGGCGATTGGACGAGGCATTGCTGAACATGAAATAATCGACCTGGCCGTGATACTGACCCTCGAACTTGATGAACTTCTCACGGTTGGTGTAGGCCCGGGCGATGCGCAGGGCGTGGAAAGTGGCCTCGGTGCCCGTGTTGGTCAGGCGCACCTTGTCCACGCCGGTGAGGCGCACAATGCGCTCCGCGGCTTCGATTTCCCAGGGCGTGGTCCAGGCAAAGGTCACCCCGCCCTGCAGCGCCTCCTGCACCCGGGCATCAACCTTGGGATGAGCGTGGCCCAAAATCACCGGGCCGAAGCCCAAACGATAGTCGATGTAGCGCCGACCGTCCAGGTCCCAAATATACGCGCCCTGGCCCCGGGCGATGACCAGGGTGTCGTCGTCGCCCCAATAGCGGAAGTTGGAGTTCACGCCATGGGGAATGACTCGTTTGGCGCGCTGAAACGCAGCAGCTGTTTTCGGTCCTTGCAAACCCATACATCACCTCCAAAGGAAAATCGCGCGCCCGGCGTGTTTGTGGGGTGTGGGGAACGGCTCCGCGCGGGCCGGGCTGTGCCGCGCGGCATGGTTGTGGTCGGACCTCGGTTGGGCAGGCGACGAAGCGGCGGTGCGCGCGAAGCGCGGGGAACCGGGCGCGCGGCCGGGGGCCACGCGCCCGGGCAACGGCCTTTCACCCCATGGCGGGGCGCTCCCAGGTGATTTGCTCGTAGATGCGAATGCCGCGTTTGGCCAGCTCGGCGAAGAAGGGCTCGGGGGCCAGCGCGGCTTCGGGCGGCACCACGCCCCGGGCCTTGACCTGGCCGTGGGCAATCATTTGCGCACCAATGCTCAAGGGAATGCCGATGTTCTTGTAATACGCGGCCGGGCCGCCCCATTCCTCTTGCGGCGGGTGTTCGTTCCACAGCCGCACATGAATGGGATGGCCGTCTTTGACGCCGAAGACATCCACCACCAGGCCATAGGCCCACACCGGCGTCTCTTTGGTGCCGGGCATGGCCAGCATGAGGTCATAGACGAAATCCAGGGGCCGGGCCTGGCGGTCGCCCACCTGCACGGGGCTGGGGTCGTAGAAGCCGTTTTCCAGCAGAGCCTTGGCTAAGCGCATGGCATGGGGCGGGAAGCAGCCCCGCACCGCGACCTCCCGCGCGCCGAACACCCGGGGCAGGGTACGGGTTTCGGGGTGGGGGATGATGACCACCTCTTGCTCGCCGATTTGCTCGTGAAAGCGCACCCGCCGGGTTCCCTCGAAGGGGCCCACGGGGTGATGCTGGCCGTCTTTGTAATAGGTGCGCTCCTCTGTCTGCGGGTCGAATTCCCACAAGAAAGTGACCAGCAGGCCGGGCGCCGGCGCGGGGGCCCGGAACGCGGCGAAGTAAATGTCGATGGTGTCCACCTGGTCCATGAGAGAAGCGCCCCGCGCGGCCATGAGGTTGGTGATGCCCGGCGTCGCGCCCACGCCTGGGATGAAGACGATGCCCTTGGCCTTGGCCGCGGCGTCGTAATCCCACTGGTCCTCCTCGGTGGAGACATCCAGGCCGCTGACCCCGGCTTCCACCGCGGCTTTGGTCACGGCCAGGTCATACTTCCAGGGCAGGCCGTTGACCACCACATCGTAGCCGCGGAAGAGGCGCACCATGCCGTCGTAATCGTCGGCGTTGAAGAAAACCACCTTGACCCGCGGGTCGTTCAATTCCGCGGCCAGGGCTTCTGCGGCCTGGGTGTTGTATTCGGCAATGACGATTTCGTCGAAGTCGCTATAACGGGCCAGGTCGCGGGTGGTTTCGCTGCACACCGCGCCGGCGCCGCCTAAAACGAGCACTCGCATTGTGAAAACCTCCACACGGCGTTGCTACAACGCGCAAAATTTATGGCCTGGTTTTATAAATTTCCCGGCGATGGCGAACAAAGAGCACGATGATGCGCCGCTGGTCATGCTGAATGGTATATAAAATCCGATAATCCCCAACTCGTAATTTGAAAACCCCGCGCCAGGGCCCCTTGAGAGGCTGGGGTTTCAAGCTTTCGAAATGTTCAGCCAACCAATGCAAACGTTGCAATGCCCGTTGTGCCATCACTTTATCCAGCCGGGCCAAGTCATCCAAGGCCGTTGGGGTAAAGTGGACCTCGTACATCACCATTGCAGCCCCAAACGCGCGGCCACTTCCTCAGCCGAAAAAGTTTCCTGCCCAGCGTCCAGCTGTTGAAGCGAACTTTGCAGCGCAACGACGAAGTCCTGGCGCAATTCCAAATCCGCATCCGGGTCGCTGAAAATTTCCGCCAGGGTTTGCAAAACCACTTCTCGAATCAAAGCCCTGAATTCGTCCACCGTCAAATCAGAAACTTTTGTCGTCATCCGACACCTCCTGAGCTGCGCCAACGACCGTGCGAGACAGCGCGTCTATCGCCCGGGCCGATGCCCGCCGCATGTTCCCACTGGCTGTGGGATAGGCTGCCCCACTGCCGCGCGGCTCGCTACCCCAACGCGTCCTGCACCGCAGCGAACGCGTGGTCCAAAATCTCTAAGGCCTCGCGAATC
>JALSPJ010000215.1 GCA_026985995.1 Anaerolineales bacterium | reverse complement strand
CCCCCGGGCATAGCCCCGCGGTTCGGGTTTGGGGGAACCGGCGTCGGCCGCGCGCCGCCGGGTTCCCCCTGAACCCCTGACCCGACAGGAGCAACCCGTTGCGCGCCGACCCTCGCGCCTCTGCAACCCCCACGACCGGAGCCGACCAGGCTCCGGTCGCCGCGCCTTCGGCCGGCCGCGGCCAAATTGCCCGGGCCGCGGGCACGGTCATGCTGGCTTTCCTGCTCAGCAATGTGGTGGGGCTGGTGCGCCAGGTGCTGGTGTCGCAAGCCTTCGGCACCTCCGCGGCCATGGACGCCTTCAACGCCGCGTCCCGGTTGCCCGATTTGCTCTTCAACTTAGTGGCCGGGGGGGCGCTGGGGTCGGCGTTCATCCCGGTGCTCACCGAGCTGCTGGTGCAAAACCGCCGGGCCGCCGCGTGGCGTCTGGCTTCGGCCTTAGCCAACCTGGTGGTGGCCGCGCTGGCGGTCATCAGCCTGCTGGCCGCCTGGGCCGCGGAGCCCATCGTGGCCCACCTGCTGGCCCCCGGTTTCTCGGCCCCCCAGCAAGCCCTCACCGTTGACCTGCTGCGCATTTTGCTGCTGACGCCGGCAATCTTCGGCCTCAGCGGGCTGACCATGGGGGTGCTGCACACCCACCGCCGGTTTTTGTGGCCCGCGCTGGCGCCCACCATGTATTGGCTGGGCATGATTTTCGGCGTGGTGGCCTTGGCCCCGCGATGGGGCATTTACGGCCTGGCCTGGGGCGCGGTGCTGGGCGCGCTGGCCCACTGGGGCGTGCAGCTGCCCGCGGTGCTGCGCCTGCCGGCCCGGCGCTACTGGCCCACCTGGGGCTGGGAGATGCCCGAAGTGCGCCGGGTGTTCCGCCTCATGGTGCCCCGCTGGGTGGGGGTGGCCGTGGTGCAGCTGAACTTCTGGGTCAATGTGGTCCTGGCCTCGTCCATGCCCGAGGGCAGTCTGACGGCCATTCAGGTGGCCTGGGCCGTGATGACCATGCCCCAGGTGGTCATTGCCCAGGCCATCGCCATCGCCGCGCTGCCCACCTTTTCGGCCCAGGCCGCCCGAGGAGAGCGCCGCGCGCTGCGCGCCAGCCTGGCCTTTACCCTGCGGGGGGTGTTGTTCCTGGCCCTGCCGGCCGCGGTGGGGCTCATCGTGCTGCGGGAACCCGTGGTCGCGGTGCTGTTCCAGCGGGGGGCCTTCGACGCGCACTCGACCCGCCTGGTGGCCTGGGCCCTGTTGTGGTACACCGCGGGGCTGGCGGCTCACTCCCTGGTGGAAATCCTCTCCCGGGCCTTCTACGCGCTGCAAGACACCCGCACGCCGGTGGCCGTGGGCGCGGGGGCCATGAGCCTCAACCTGGCCCTGAGCTTCGCGCTGGCCGCCGGGTTCCGCGCCATGGGGTGGATGCCCCACGGCGGGCTGGCCCTGGCCAACACGGTGGCCACTTCACTGGAAGCCGTGTTGCTGATGGTCTTTCTGCGCCGCCGCCTGGCCGGCTTCCCCTGGCGGGAGGTGCTGGATGGTATGCTGCGCGCGGGGGTGGCCGCGGGGCTCATGGGTTGGGCCGTGGCTGCGTTCTGGCAGCGGTGGGGCGGGCCCGGCCCGCGCGTCGGCGCGACTTTGGCCGCCATTGCCCTGGGCGCGGGGGTGTATGTCGCGGCGGTGGTGGCCGTAGCCCCCCAAGAGCGGGCCTGGCTGGGCCGAGGCCTGGCCGCGCTGCGGGCGCGCTTGGGGCCGCGGCCTTAGCCGCCCGGACGGGGCAGGGGGGAAGTTGGTGGTTGGTGGTTGGTCGTTGGAAGTTGGTGGTTGGAGGTTGGTGGTTGGAAGTTGG
>JALSPJ010000214.1 GCA_026985995.1 Anaerolineales bacterium | reverse complement strand
CCCACACCGCGAAGGGCAGGGCCTGTTGCAGCCAGCGCAGCGGAGGCAGCACGGCCGCGTCGGGGTCGTCGCTGGTGTAACGCCAGACCTCACCGACCGCTCCCTGGGCCTGCCAGGGCCAGCCCCGCAGTATGGGCGTCGTGGGGGGCAGGTCCCCGGGCAGCGCGGCCTGCCAGGCTGCGGCCTGGTGCGTGCGGTAGCGGTAGGGTATCACGCTGGCGGGTTCCTCTGCATATTCGCCCGTTTTGGGCCAGGCCGGGCCGCGCACCGTCAGCCGGGCGCGGTTGCCCTGGCCCTGGCTTTCCACCTGCAGCACGGGGTAAGTTTGCCCGGCCACGGTGGCCTGCACCTCGTAAACGCTGCGAAACGAGGGCACACCGCGGGCCAACGCCGGGGGGACGGGAAGCGGCAGGGCTTGCTCGGGGTCCAGCCACTGGGCCTTGACCAGAATGGGCACCAGGTCCACCACCCACGCGCCGCCGTCCAGCCCTCCATGGGCCAGCAAACGCCCGTCGGGGGCCAAAGCCTGGGCCGTGGTGTAAGTCTGGCTGACGCCGGGCAGCACCCAGGGGGTGGGCGGGGCCGCATCGGCGACCCGGGCGACCATGACGCCGGGGCCGTAAAAGGGCTTGAAGGCCACGATTTCGCCTTTGGGGTCCCAGGCCCACCACACCACTTTGTTCATGTGCGTGCGCGCGGCCAAATGGAAGGTGCGGACCGGCCGGCCCTCGGGCAGGGCGAAAAAGGCCCCTTGCCCATCTTCGCGCACCGCGGCCAATTGGGTTTCGTGTTGCACCAGGGCCAGGGCCGTTATTTCGCCGTCGCTCCCGGCGTCGGGGGAACCCGACGGCTGGTCCAGGTCCCATGTGGCGGTCCAGGTCTGGTTTCCCATATCCCACACGCCAATGCGGCCTTGGGTGCCGCCCACGAACAGCCAGCGCCCGTCGGTGGTGAAGGCCAGGCTGTAGGCCCGACCCACGGAGGAAGCGTCGAGGGTCGCCAGGTGTTCACCGGTGCTCAGGTCCCACACCGTCACTTCGGTCGCGCCTTCGTAGGCCGCGACGGCCAGCCAGTTGCGCCCGGCCGCATACGCGGGGGCGATGTCCACACCGTTGCCGGGGAAGTCCACGAAGGCGTCCTCGTTCCAGCCGGGGCTGTTCTGGCAGTAGGCGTCGATGGCCGGGTCGGTAACCACCGCGTTCCACAACAAGTGGCAGCCATCACCGGCCAGGGCCAACCGGCGGGCCTCGGTCGGGCCCATTTCGCTCAGGAATTGGGCCTGCCAGGACCAGTAAGCCGGTAAATGATAGCGCAGCAAGAAGAGCTGGCGCATCCAGGGGTCGAAGGCCACACCTTCCACATGCAGGTCGCTCCAATCGACAACCTGGCCCTGGCGCTGGCCTTCGTCCAGGTTCCACACCTGGACAGTACCGTCGCGCCATACGGCCAACAGCTGACGACCTTGGGCCGCGGGGGTCAGCAGCACATTGCGGCGGTTGGCCACGAAGCCCCCTGCGCCCTCCGGCAGATAGGGCAGGGTTTGTAGCACCTTGCTTTGGGCGGGGTCGAGGCGGTAAAGGTTGTTTTGGGCCAGCGAAATCCAAAAGGTGCCGTCGCCGGCCGGGGCCACAATGTGGGGCTGACTCGCGTCCAGTGGGCCGTGGGCCAGGGGGGTGCCCCAGTCGGGCTCGGGGAGGTTCTTCCAGGTGCGCAGCAGGGTGACGCCGTCGGCTGCCACCAGGTGTATTCGCAGGGCATCGTCGACCACCACCCACCCCCAGCCCTCGCGCAGGGGAACGCTGGCGATGGCGACACCGTTGGGTACCACGCCTTCCTGGGGCGCGAAAGGCAAAGGGAAG
>JALSPJ010000213.1 GCA_026985995.1 Anaerolineales bacterium | reverse complement strand
GGTCAAAATCATCAGCGGGAAGGGTGCGACCTGCAGCACCTGGGTGGGCACGCCGGGCAGGTAAGGCTGCACCACCAGACTCAGCCACTGCAACAGCGCGAACATGTACGCGCCCAGCGCGCCCCGCAAAGGGTTCCAGGCGCCAAAAATGGTCAAGGCCAGGGCAATCCAGCCGATGCCGTCCAGGCCCGAGATGGTGCCCTTCCAGCCGGCCTTGACGCTGAGGGAATAAGTGGGCCCGGCCAGGCCCACCAACATGCCGCCCAACACGGTATAGACAAAGCGCTGCAAACGCACATTCGCGCCCCGAGCATACGCGGCCGCAGGGCGTTCCCCCAAACCCTGCAGCAACAACCCGGGCCGGGTTTTATAGACCCAAAACCAGGTGGCGAAGATGAGCACCATACTCAGGTAAGTGAGGGGGTCGTGATTGAAAAGCAGCTCGCCCAGCACGGGAATGCGGCTCAGCCCCGGAATGGGCAACACCGGCACCCGGGGGCCCTGCTTGCCCACGAAGGGGTTGCCCAGGTAATAGGAAAGGTCGCGCGTGAGCAGGGCCAACACGAACCCCACCGCGACCTGGGACTGCTTCAGCGTGAGGCTGGTGAAGGCCACCAGCCAGGCCACCGCGCCGCCGATGAGCATACCGGCCAAAAAGCCCAGCCACAGGTTGTCGGTGGTCAACGCGGTGACGAAGCCGCCCATGGCGGCCAACAAAATGGTGCCGTTGACCGAGAGATTGATGACGCCGGCCCGTTCGGTGAGGGTTTCGCCCAGGGTGGCGAACACCACCGGGGTTGCCATGGCCACTACGCCGGCCAAGCCTGTGAGGATGGTCTCCCAAGTCATGCTGCGCTCCCGTGGGTCGTCGTGGGCCTAAGAGGCGGCCGAGGCACGCAGGCGACGCCGCAGCACCGTGCGCCGCAGGCCTTCGGTGAACAGGAAGGAAAACACCAGGGTGCCCTGGATGACGCCGGCCAGGCTGCTGTCTAACGAGAGCACGATGGGCAGCTGGATGCTGCCGATGTTGATGGCGGCGAAGAACAGGGACACCAACGGCACCCAGGTGGGGTCATAGCCCACCAACATGCACACCAACAGGCCCAGCCAGCCGTAACCGCTGGAAATGGCCGGGATGAGGCGGTAATACACCGCGGTGACCTGCACCGCGCCGGCCAGGCCCACCAGCGCGCCGCCCAGGCCAAAGGCCAGCAGCATGTAGCGCGCCGGCCGCATACCCATGAGCCGGGCGGCTCGGGGGTTGTTGCCCACGGCCTTGAGGCGCAGGCCGAAGTAAGTGCCCTTCAGCAGCACATAAGCCACGGCCATGCCCCCCAGGCCAATGGCCAGGGCCACGGGGCTGAGCCGCGTCGCGCCCCAGGTGGGCAGGTGCAACTCGGGCGGAAAGGGCTCGGTGCCGCTCATGGAGCCGATGCCCGGGCGCTTCCAGGGCCCGAAGATGAGCCACAGCACGATGGTGGTGGCCACGAAGTTGAGGCCCAGGCCGCCAAAAATTTCGTTGACGCCGCCGTAAGTGCGCAGCAGGCCCACCAGCAAGGCCCACAGGGAACCGCCCACCGCGCCGGCCGCGATGGCCAAGGTCAAAATCAGGGCCGGCGGGGTGCTGCTGTCTTGCAGCGCACGCAGCACCCAGGTGGTGAACACCGCGCCCATCACAATCTGCCCTTCCACGCCGATGTTCCACAGCCCGGCGGCAAAAGTGACCAGCAGGCCCGCAGCGGCCAGCAGCATGGGAATCCACGCCACCAGCACATCCGCGATTTTGCTCCACGACACGCCTCCCTGGGCTGGGGTGGAAAACGCGCCGCGGAAGACCAGGCCCAACACCTCCCAGGGCGGGGTTTGGGGGCTGCTGACCCAAATGACCAGGGAAGTGAGCACCAGGGCCAGCAGCACCGCGCCCCCGCGATAGAGCACCGTTTCCCGCCAGGTCATGTGTTCGTTCATGCGTGCGCTCCTTCCGTGGCTGCGGGGGCCGTCGGGCGGTCCAGGGCCACTTCATCGAAGCCATAGCCGCCGATGAGCTGCCCCAAGCGTTCCACATCCAGCTCGTCCGCGGGCAAGGGCCGGGTCACCCGCCCGCCAAAGAACACCAGCACCCGGTCGCTGTAATTCAACAATTCCTCCAGGTCCGAGGACATGAAGAAAATGGCCGTACCGTGGCGGCAGCGTTCCTTCAACTTGCCCCAAATCCACAACGCGGATTCAATGTCCAGCCCTCGGGTGGGGTGCTCCATGAAAATCAGGCGCAGCTGGGGGCGCATGAGGGCCAGCAGCAAGCGCTGCTGATTGCCGCCCGAAAGGGCCCGGGCCGGGGTTTCGGGCCGCCCACGAATGGAGAAGGCCTCGATGGCCTCCCGGGCCCAGGACTGCATGGCTTCGGGGTTGAGCAAAAAGCCGGTCTGCTCGCGAGCCAGGGCCACATGCTCGCGAATGGTCAGGTCCGGGAACAGGCCCTCGGTCATCCGGTCCGCGGGGATGTAAGCCGCGCCGGCGCGGTGGAAATCGAGGTAGGGCCGACCGGTCATATCGCGACCTAAAAAGCGCACCCGGCCGCCGGTGGGCCGAATGAGCCCGGCCGCGGCCCGCAGCAAGCGCCGTTGGCCGCTGCCCTCCATGCCAGCCAGGCCCACCACCTCGCCGGCGTGAATGGTCAGAGTGACGCCCTGGATGGTGAGGCGGTGGTCCTCCACGGCCAGGTCTTCCAGCTCCAGCACCGGCTCGCCATGGGGAACCGGCTCGGCCCGGCCCACGGTGATGACCTTGCCGAACATCATCTCCACCAGGCGGTCCAGGTCATAGGGCGCCTGCGCCTCGCCCACCAGCTCGCCGCTGCGCAGCACGGCCACCCGATGGCACAGGGCCTGCACCTCTTCGAGCTTGTGGGTGACGAAGATGATGGTGCGGCCTTCGTCGGCCAGGCGGCGCAGCGCGGCGAAGAGCTTTTCCCGCTGCTGGGCACTGATGCCCGTGGTGGGTTCGTCGAAAATGAGCACCCGGGCCCCCAACCACAGCAGGCGCACGATTTCCAGCTGTTGGCGCTCGCCCACGGTTAGGGTATCGACATAGGCGTCGGGGTCCAGCGCAAAGCCAAACTGCTGGCTGATGGAAAGCAGCGCCTGCCGCGCGTCTTCTTTGTTGGGCAACAGGCCGCCGGGACTGCCGGCGACGAAGTTGTCCAGCACCCGCATGGGGGGGAAATCCAGCGGGTCCTGGTGCAACATGCCGATGCCCTGGCGCAGCGCGTCGGCCGGGGAGCGGAAGGACGCCCGCCGACCGTCGAGCCAAATCTCGCCGTGGTCGGGGCGAATGAAGCCGGAGAGGATTTTCATCAGGGTGCTTTTCCCGGCCCCGTTTTCCCCCAACAAACCCTGGATGGTACCGGCCGGGATGGTGAGCGTAATGCCGCGGTTGGCGTGCACCGGGCCGAAAAATTTGTGAATGTTGCGCAATTCTACCTGCATAGCCGCCTCGTCTACGAAAAGGGCCCATCGCGCCGGTCAACGGTGAAGATTGGGGGTAAGTATACCATGGGTTGGGGGGTAGAGGATGGTGGTTGGTGGTTGGAGGGTGGAGGATGGAATGGCTATACGCATTAAGGCGGTCCCAAGGCCGCACGGGGGCATGAAAACGCCCACGGCCAGCCCGCCAAAGCCGCGCGCCCTTCCCCTTCCGCCCCATTGGGTTTATAATCGGCCCGCTTGCCGCCCCGGGCAAGCCTATTTAATGGAAGGAGAGGGCCTCTATGACCTCGGAAGTCCGCCTGGAAGGCTACTGCACCCGCTGCCGCGCCAAACGCGAAATCCAAAACCCCCAGCCCATCTTCACCGCCAACGGCCGACCCGCGGTCAAAGGCACCTGCCCCGTGTGCGGCGGCACCATCTTCCGCTTTGGCCGCACCCCCCTGCACGAGGGCCTCACCCCCCCGCAGCCCGCGGCCACCACCGGCCAGCGCAAACGCAAGCGCGGCAAAAGCGCCGCCCGCCGCAAAGGCAAGCTGGTCATCGTCGAATCCCCCGCCAAGGCCCGCACCATTGGCCGCTATTTGGGCCGCGGCTACACGGTCAAGGCTTCCATTGGCCATGTGCGGGACCTGCTGCGCTCCCAAATGTCCATCGACATCGAAAACGATTTTCGGCCCAAATATCGGGTGCCCAACGAAAAGCGCAAAATCGTCAAGGAAATCAAGGACCTGGCCCGCAAAGCCGAGGAAATCTACATCGCCACGGACCCGGACCGGGAAGGCGAGGCCATTGCCTGGCACCTGGTGGAGGCCGCCCAAATGGACCCCGAGCGGGTGCGCCGCGTCACCTTCCACGAAATCACCAAACCGGCCATCGAAGAAGCCTTTGCCCACCCGCGCGACATCGACATGAACCTGGTCAACGCGCAACAAGCCCGCCGGGTGCTGGACCGGCTGGTGGGCTACACCCTGAGCCCCATGCTGTGGCGCAAAGTGCGCAGCCGCCTCTCGGCCGGCCGGGTGCAATCCGTCGCGCTGCGCATGATTGTCGAGCGCGAGCGGGAAATTCGCGCCTTCCAGCCCCGGGAATACTGGACCATTCACGCGGAATTCCAACCCGAGGGCATCCCAAGCACTTACACGGCCAAGCTGCTCAAAATCGACGGCCAGGAGCCGGACCTGCCCAACGAAGCCGCGGTGCAGCCGGTGGTGGCCGATATGCGCCAGGCCGACTATGTGGCGGTGAAAGTCAAGCGCGGGCAACGCCGTCGCCGCCCGGCCGCGCCTTTCATCACCAGCACCCTGCAGCAGGAAGCCTCGCGCAAGCTGGGCTTCACGGCCAGGCGCACCATGGCCGTGGCCCAACAGCTGTACGAAGGCCTCGATGTGGGCGAAGGCGGCGCGACCGGCCTCATCACCTACATGCGCACCGACTCCACCGCGGTGTCGAAACTGGCGCAGGAAGAAGCCCGGCGCTACATTGCCCAGCGCCACGGCGACGAATTCCTGCCCCCCAAGCCGCCCCAATATCGCACCCGGGCCCGCCGCGCGCAAGAGGCCCACGAGGCCATCCGCCCCACTTCGGTCTTTCGCACCCCCGAGAAGGTCAAACCCCACCTCACCCGGGACCAATATCGCCTCTACCGCCTCATCTGGCAACGCTTCGTCGCGTCCCAAATGGCCCCCGCGGTATATGACACCCTGACCGTGGATGTGGAAGGCCGGGGGCCCCAACACCGCTACCTGCTGCGGGCAAGCGGCTCCAAAGTGCGCTTCCCCGGCTTCCTGGTGGTTTACGAAGAAAGTCGGGACGACGACGCGGCCAACGGTGACGAAGGGCGCATGCCCGAAGGCGTGCGCGAAGGGCAACGGCAAATTTTGCGCGCCCTCAAACCCGAACAGCACTTCACCCAACCGCCCCCGCGCTACACCGACGCCACCCTCATCCGGGCCCTGGAAGAAAAGGGCATTGGCCGGCCCTCAACCTACGCGCCCACCCTGAGCACCCTGCAGCAGCGGGGCTACATTCGGCGGGAGAACAAGCGCCTGGTGCCCACCGAAATCGGCGAGTTGGTCACCGACCTGCTGGTGCAGCACTTCCCCGACATCATCAACGAGGAATTCACCGCCCGCATGGAGGCGGACCTGGACCGCATCGCGGCCGGCGAGCGCCAGTGGGTGGATGTGGTGCGGGCCTTCTATGGCCCCTTCTCCGAGCAGGTGAAGAAAGCCGAAGCCGCCATGCCCGAGGTCAAACAAGGGCCCCAGCCCATCGGCCGCCAATGCCCCCAATGCGGCGGCGAGCTGGTGGTGCGCTGGGGGCGCTACGGCAAATTCATCAGCTGCAGCAACTTCCCCCAGTGCCGCTACACCGAGCCCTGGCTGGAGAAAACCGGGGCCAAGTGCCCCCAATGCGGCGGCGAGCTGGTGGTGCGCCGCACCCGCCGCGGTCGGGTGTTCTACGGCTGCGCCAATTACCCCCAATGCGACTTCACCACCTGGAAGCGCCCCTTGCCCCAGCCCTGCCCCGTATGCGGCGGCCTGCTGGTGGAAGCCCGCAAAGGCACGGCCCAGTGCACCCAGTGCCAGGCCGAGTTTTCCATCGCCGAGCTCGAAAACCGGGCCACCGAAGCACCGGCGTCGACCTCGACCCCGGCCGTTTCCACCCCCAACGCCGCGGAGTGAGGGGAACCATGCCGCGGGCCGCGCTGTTCCTGGATTTCGAGAACCTCTATACCACCCTCAAGCGCCGCACCGCCAGCGCGCGCAATCCCTATGGCTTTTCCCCGCGCATGGACTTTCCCGCGCTGGTGCGCTACATCGAAGAACGCTACGGCACCTTGGCCCGGGAGGATTTCATCGCCGTGGCCAACTTCACCCACTACAACCCCCAGCTGGGCGGGCTGAACAAAGTGGCCACGGTCATCGACGCCCAGAGCTTCATGGGCCCGCAGGTGCGCCGCCGGGTGCAGCGTTCCCACGGCAAAAAGTGGGTCATTCGCAATTTCGCCGACATGCGCCTGGCCTTCGAAATTGGCCGGCATGTGGCCACCCGCCCCGCGGATGTATATATCTTGGGCTCCGGGGACGAAGCCTTCACCGCGCTGGGCCGCACCCTGCGGGAACAGGGCTTCCAGGTGGTCTTCCTGGTGGCCGACACCCACTCCACAGCCACCGACGCCAACATTCTGGCCGAGTTCGATGTCATCGACTTTTTGGTGACCCAGCCCGAGCCCGAACCCGAGCCCCAACACCCCCCCGCGGCGGACGAAACCGAAGCCACGGCCCCCGCAAGCCCGGGGGAACGCACCGCGAACCTGGTGGCCGACCTGCGCCGCCGCCTGCGCACGGGGGTTCCGGTGAACCTGGTGGTGGCCCTGCTGGGTTTGCCCCACGGCCCCGCCTGGCTGGACCAGGCCGCAGGCCAGGGCCTGGTGGATGTGTGGGACAGTCCCGAAGGCGTGCGCTGCGTGTCGCTGCAGCAAGAACGGGTCTTCGGCCAGGTGCAAAAGCTGACCGTGCGCCCCGTGGTGGCCGAGGCCGGACGGGTGTTCTTCGCGGTGGCCACTTTGGCCCAACAACTGCCGCCGCACCCCGACCGGGCCTTTTGGCGCAAAGGCCTGCGCCAGCAGCTGGGCCTGAGCAACCGCCAGGCCAAAGCCCTGCTGCAGCGGCTGCTGGCCGCCGGCGTGCTGCACGACGCCCACCTGCACCAACCCCGCTTGACCGTGACCACCTTGGAGCGCTTTCTGGCCCAAGGGCCATAAGGTGGGGAACCGGCGTAAGCCGCGCGCCGCGGCGGCCGACTTCCCTCCGCCGCGCGACCAGGCACCGCCCCTTCTGCGCCCAGGAGCAACACCATGCTGGCTTCGTGGTATCGCATCCGCGCGCTCATGCGCAAGGAATTCCTCCAGATTTTGCGCGACCCCAACACTCTGGCCCTGGCCCTGCTCATCCCTGTGGTGGAGCTCTTTCTGCTGGGCTATGCGGCCACCAACGATGTGCGCAATGTGCCCATCGCGGTGTGGGACCAGGACCGCGGCCCGGCCGCGCGCGCCTTGCTCGACGCCTACCGCGCATCCGATTACTTTCGCCTGGCCTATGCCGTGGAATCCGAAGCCGAACTGCAAGCCCTCATCGACGCCGGCGAAGTGCGGGCCGCGCTGGTCATTCCGCCCGGTTACACCGACCGCATTCGCACCAACGGCACGGCCCAGGTGGCGTTCATCATCGACGGCTCGGACCCCTCGGTGGCCACCCGGGCCCTTTCCGCGGCGCAGCTCATCGGCCAGGCCCACGCCACACGCCTGCAAACCCAGCGCCTGCAGCGGGCCGGGTTACCCGTGGGGGAACCGCCCCTGGAAGTGCGCCCCCGGGTGTGGTTCAACCCGGACCTGAAAGACACCTACTTCATGGTCCCCGGCCTTATCGGGCTCATCCTTTACGCGCTCACGCCCATGCTCACCGCGGCGTCCATCGTGCGGGAGCGGGAGCGGGGCACCATCGAGCAGCTCATCGTCACGCCCCTGCGCCCCTGGGAGCTGGTGGTGGGCAAAATCGCGCCCTACATCGTCATCGCCTTTGCCGATACCATCGAAAGCCTGCTCATCGGCGTATTGTGGTTCAAAATTCCCATTCGCAGCCCCTTGACCACCATTTTGGCCCTGGCGGGGCTGTTTCTGCTGAGCGGGTTGGGCATTGGGCTGTGGGCCTCGGCCCAGGCCAAGAACCAGCAAGAAGCCACCCTGTTGGTGTACATGTCCTTCTTGCCGGCCATCTTCCTCTCGGGCTACATCTTCCCTCTGGAAGCCATGCCCAAATTCCTGCAGTGGGTGTCGTACTTCGTCCCGCTGCGTTACTTTCTCATCATCATCCGCGCGCTGCTGGTGAAAGGCGCGCCGGTGAGTGCGCTGCGCCCGGAAATCGCGGCTTTGGCCTTTTTCGGCGTTGCGCTGCTCACCCTGGCCGCGCTGCGCTTTCGCAAACGCCTGGATTGACGGGAGGCGACCTCATGTCCCGACTTCGCGCCTTGCTGCTGCTCGTTGCGCTGGTGTTGGCCGCGGCCCTGGGTTATCTGGCCTATCTTTCCCGCCCCCAACCTCGCCCGCCCCTCACGGCCTCGGGCACCATCGAAGCCGAGGAAATCGCGGTGGCCGCGGAGCTGGGCGGCCGCGTTGCCCGCCTGGCCGTGGAAGCGGGCCAAACCGTGAAGCAGGGCCAGGTGCTCTTCGCGCTCGACGACGCGCTGTTGCAGGCCCAGCACCGGCAGGCCCAGGCCGCGCTGCAAGCCGCGCAAACCCGGGTGGACCTGGCCCAGGCCCAGCTGCGTGTGGCCGAAGCCCAATATGACCTGGCCCGCCAACAGGCTCACCAGGCCGCCCAGGAAGCGCGCCTGCAGGCCTGGTTCACGGACCCGCCCAACGCCTTCAACCTGCCCCTGTGGTACTTCACCCACCAGGAAGCCCTGGACGCGGCCCAGGCCGCGGTGGAACGCGCCGCGCAAGCCCGGCAGGAGGCCTTGGACAACCTGGCCCACCTCCAAAACACCCTCATCGCCGGCGACCTGCAAGCCGCGGAAACCCGCCTGGCCCAGGCCCGGGCCGAATACCTGGCCGCGCAAGCCATGCTCGACCGGGCCGAGGCCCAGCGCGACGCGGCCCTCAAGGAGCAGGCCCAACAGCGCCTCGACGCGGCCCGCAACGCCTTAGAAGCCGCCCAGGCCGATTACGACCGGCTGCTCACCCAGCAGCAGGCCCAGGACCTGCTGGAAGCCCGGGCCCAGGCCGCGGTGGCCCAGGAGAACTACGACGCCGCGCTGGACCGCTGGTACGCGCTCCAATGGGGCGATGCCGCGCCCCAGGTGCGCCTGGCCGAGGCCCAGTTGCAGCAGGCCCAGGCCGCCCTGCAACAGGCCCAGGCCGCGGTGGAGCAGGCCCAGGCCAACCTGAACAGCATCGAAGTGCAGCTGCAAAAAACCATCGTGCGCGCCCCCGCGGACGGCGTGGTCATGGCCCTCAACCTGCGGGTCGGCGAAGTGGTGCAGCCCGGCGTGCCGGTGCTCACTTTGGGCCAGCTGGACCGGCTCACCATCACCGTTTACATCCCCGAGGACCGGCTGGGCGACCTGCAGGTGGGCCAGCGGGCCCGGCTGACCGTCGATGCCTTCCCCCACGAGACCTTCAGCGCGGTGGTCACCCGCATCGCGGACCGGGCCGAATACACCCCCCGCAATGTGCAAACCGTGGAAGGCCGCAAGACCATGGTCTTTGCGGTAGAATTGCGCATTGAAGACCCCTCCGGTCGCCTCAAACCCGGCATGCCGGCCGATGTTTCCTTCGAGCAATAGCGCGGACTGGAGGGGCAGAAGGCAGGTATGACTCGCTTCCCTCGCCCCCGTGGGCGTCGTTGGACTTCGGCTTTGGGGCTGCTGACCGCGGCCCTGATGCTGCTGGGCCTGTGGCCGGCTGCGGCCCAATGGCTGCCGCCCTTGCCCACCCCGCGCGCCGCGCGCGGCAGCTGGTGGGCCCTGCCCGCGGCCGCGGGCCCGCGCGTCACGCCGCTGGCCCCGGGCAAAGCCGCGGCCCCGCCCCGTGCGGCCCACACTCCCTTACCCCGCACGGCCGCGGGCTCACCGGCCCCCGGCGTGCGCTTCACCCACGGCCAAACCTACACCACCCAGGCCGGCGATACCCTGCCCGTGCTGGCCGTGCGCTTTGGCGTGTCCGCGGAGGCCCTGCGCGCCCTGGACGGCCGTGGGCTTCCCGCCCAGGGCCTGTTGCCCCCCGGCCTGACCCTGTGGGTTCCCCCCGATGCGGTGCAGGGCCAAACCCCCGCGACGCGCCTCTTGCCCGATAGCGAGGTGGTCTTCTCGCCCTCGGCCGTGGATTTCGACACCCGGGCTTTCTTGCAGCAGGCCCAAAGCCCCCTGCTGGCCTATCGCGAATACCTGCCCACCCCCGGCACTTTGGACGGCGCGGCCCTGGTGGATTACATCGCCCGCAACTACAGCATCAACCCCCGCCTGCTGCTGGCGGTGCTGGAATACCGCGGGGGCTGGGTCTTTGGCCGCCCCAACGAAGCCACCCGGCAGAACCCGCTGCACCGGCCCGACAGCGACGACAAGGGCCGCCTCTCCCGGGCTCTGATTTGGGCTGCGGAGCAACTGGCCATCGGCTACTATGGCTGGCGCGAGGGCCGGCTCACCCACATCACCTTCGTCACCGGCGAGCAGGCCCGCCTGGAGCCCACCCTCAACGCCGGCACCGTGGCCCTCATGCATCTCTTTGCCCAACTGCTGCCCCCGGCCCAATGGGCGCACGCCCTGGATCCGGCCGACGCGCAGGGCTTCCCCGCGTTCTATGCCGCCACCTTCGGCGACCCGTGGGAACGCGCCCGCTGGGCCGAGCCCCTTTACCCGCCGGACCTGCGCCAGCCGCGTTTCATTCTGCCCTTTTACCAGGGGCAAACCTGGAGCCTCACCAGCGGGCCCCACGGCGCGTATGGCCCCGTGGGTTCCCTGGCCGCCCTGGATTTGGCCCCCGCGCACGAAGGCGGCCCCCGCTGCCGGGTGAGCCGCTACTGGGTGCTGGCCGTGGCCGATGGGGTGGTGGTGCGCTCGGACCCCGGCATTGTGGTGCTGGACCTGGACGGCGACGGGCGGGAACAAACGGGCTGGAATGTGCTCTACCTGCACATCGCTACCGAGGACCGGCAGGTGCAGGTGGGCGACCGGGTGCGTCAGGGCGACCCCTTGGGTCACCCCTCGTGCGAAGGGGGGGTAAGCACCGGAACCCACATTCACCTGGCCCGCAAATACAACGGCGAGTGGATGGCCGCGGCCGGGCCCGTGCCCTTTGACCTGGAAGGCTGGGTAGCCCAGGCCGGGGCCCAACCTTACGAAGGCCGCTTAGTGCGCGATGGCCAGGTGGTGGTGGCCAATCCCTTGGGCATTCCTGCATCGCTCATTCGGCGAGGCGAACCATGAGCCGCAGCCTGGCCCTGGCCCTCACCTTGCTGGCATTTCTGGCCGTTTTGGCCGCCCGACAGTGGCGCGCGGCGGATGCGGAGCCCACGCCCCAGGCCATCGATGTGGTGCACGCCGCAGCCGCACCCACGCGCGCCGCGTCGGCCGGCCGCCCTACCCCCACGCCCCTGCCCACACGCGCGCCCCTGCCCCAGGGCGCGTTGGTGGACTACGAGGTCCAGCCCGGCGACAGCGTGGCCGCCATCGCCGCGCACTTCCACACCACCGCAGAAGCCGTGCGCGCGGCCAACCCGGACCTGAGCCTGGGCCTCACCACCTTGCAACCGGGCCTGCACCTGCAGGTTCCCTACTATTACATGCCCACCTGGGGCAGCCCCTTCAAAATCCTGCCCGACCCCCTCTTCGTCTTTGGCCCCGCGGTGCCCGAAAACGACCCTCGGGCCATGGAAGCCCTGGTGGCCCAATACCCCGGTTGGCTCAAAGACTACCGCGGCTATGCGGCGGACCAAAACCGCACCGGCGTGGAGATGATTTGGCATGTGGCCCGCAACTACAGCGTGAACCCTTACCTGCTGCTGGCCCTGTTGGAATATCAGGCCGGCGCCCTCTCGCGGCCCGACTTCCCCGGGCCGTATATGTTGGGCTTTCAGGGCTACGAAAACAAAGGGCTGTATTTGCAACTCTCGGCCGCGGCCAACCTGCTCAACCACGGCTATTATGCCTGGCGGCTGGGGCGCATTGACCAGGTGGTGCTGCGCGACGGCACCGAGGTGCGCCTGGACCCCTGGCTCAACGCGGCCACCGTGGCCCTGCATGTCTACTTTGCCCGCCAGCTCCCGGCCCATGTCTACCATCAGGCCGTGTCACCCCAGGGTTTCTTCCGCACTTATGCCACCCTGTTCGGCGACCCGTGGAACCCACCGCCGCCCCCCCACATTCCCGGCGATTTGACCCAGCCGCGGTTGCTGCTGCCCATTCCCGACAACCGGGGCTGGAGCTACAGCGGCGGCCCTCACCCGGCCTGGGGCGAGGAATTGCTGCCCTGGTCCGCCATTGACTTCGCGCCGCCCGATGTGCGCGGCTGCGCGGTGAGCCGCCAATGGGCCGTAGCCGTAGCCGACGGCCTGGTGGTACGCTCGGGGAAGGACGACGGCATTCTGGTGCTGGACCTGGACGGCGATGGCGACGAGCGCACCGGCTGGGTCATCTTCCACCTGCACCTCACCGACCGCCTGCCCGCGGGCACCTGGGTGCGCGCCGGGGACCCCATCGGCCGGCCCTCGTGCGAAGGCGGCCACGCCACCGGCAGCCATGTACACTTCGCCCGCAAATACAACGGCGAATGGATGCCCCCCGATGGGCCGGTGCCGTGGCTCATGGAAGGCTGGCAGGTGCTCGTGGGCCCCGAGCCTTATGCCGGCTGGCTGCGCCGCGGGGGACAATACATTCGGGCCTGCGCCTGCGGCAGCCCCGAAACCATCGTGCGCGCGCTGCGCGGGGGCCCGGTTCCCCCCACCCCCACCCCACGGCCGGAGGCCGGCCCTTGACCACCCCCGCGCTCGATTGGCTATACGCAACTCAGGCCCAGGGCGCGGAACTGCACCTCCACCTCACGCCCCCACAGGCGCCCCACTTCACGCCCTGGCCCGCCGACCTGCATCCCGCTACCCGCGCGGCCCTGACCCGCGCCGGGTTCCCCCAAGGCTATACGCACCAGGTCGCGGTGTGGCGCGCGTTGCAACGCCATCCCGCAGTGCTGCTGGCCGTGCCCACCGCGGCCGGCAAAAGCCTGGCCTATCAGGTGCCTGCGCTGGACGCCCTGCACCGGGACCCGCGCGCCACCGCGCTCTTCCTCTTCCCCACCAAGGCCCTGGCCCACGACCAGCAGGCCAAATTGCGCGCCTTGGGCCTCACCAGCGCCACGACTTACGACGGCGACACGCCCTCCCATCGCCGGGCCGCGGTGCGCCGCCGCGCCCGCCTCGTGCTCACCAACCCCGACATGCTGCACCACGGCCTGCTGCCGCACCATCCCCGCTGGGCCCGCTTTTGGCAGCATTTGCGTCTGGTGGCGCTCGACGAAGCCCATGTGTATCGCGGGGTGTTTGGTTCCCATGTGGCCCAGGTGCTGGCCCGCTTGCGCCGGGTGGCCGGGCTTTATGGGGCCCGGCCGCGCTTCGTGCTCACCAGCGCCACTTTGGGGAACCCGGCAGCCTTCGGCCGCGCGCTGTTGGGCCAGCCCGTGCACCTCATCACGCAAAACGCGGCCGGCCATGGGCCGCGCGCGGTGGTCCTTTACAACCCGCCTTTGGTGGAACCCGCGTTGGGCCTGCGCCGCAGCCCCTACCACGAGGCCGTGCGCCTGACCCTGGCTGCGTGGCAGCGCGGCCTGCAAACCCTCATCTTCGTGCCCTCCCGCCGGGCTGTGGAGCACACCCTGCGGGCCCTGCGGGAACGGGCCCCCGACCCCCGCCGCGTGGCCGGGTATCGCAGCGGCTACCTGCCCCGCGAACGCCGCGCGGTGGAAGACGGCCTGCGCTCGGGCGCGCTGCGGGCCGTGGTGAGCACTTCGGCCTTGGAGCTGGGCATTGACATGCCGGGGCTGGATGTGGTGCTGGTGGTGGGCTACCCCGGCAGCCTGGCCGGTCTGCGCCAGCGCTTCGGCCGCGCCGGCCGCGGCCAACGGCCCGGCATCGCGGTCTTTTTGGCCACCCTGGCACCCATCGACCAATATCTGGTGCAGCATCCCGACTTCACCCTGCACCACCCCGTGGAACATGCACTGCTGAATCCCGCGCATCCCCTCATCGCCCGGCAGCACCTGGCCTGCGCGCTGGCCGAAGCCCCCTGGCCGGTGGAACAACCTTTCGCCGCGCTGGACCCCGACGCGACCCAACAGGCCCTGGCCCATTGGGAAGCCCGGGGCGCGGCGCAGCGCGTGGCCGGACGGGTCTACTGGATTGCGCCGTACGCGCCCGAGAGCCGGGTATCGCTGCGCACCGCGGACCCCCGCCGGGTGGTGCTCACGGCCCCCGGCCCCCAGGGCCCCCGCATGGTGGGCGAGGTGGACCGGCCCAGCGCGGCTCGGTTGGTGCATCCTGGCGCGGTCTATCGCCATCAGGGGGCGGTGTATCGGGTGCAGACGCTGGACCTGGAGCGGGGTGAGGCGCGGCTGGAGCCTTTCGACGACGCGTATGACACCGAACCCTTGGTGCAGGTGCGGGTGGAACCGACGGGCCTGCCCCGGGCCGAACGCGAGGTCCACGGCCTGCGGGTGGGCTGGGGCCCGGTGGAAGTGGTGGAGCAGGTGGTGGGCTACCGTCGGCTGACCTGGCCCGACCGCCGGGTGCTCGACCAGATTCCCCTCGACCTGCCGCCGCAGGTCTTGCGCACCCAGGCCTACTGGGTGCAGGTGCCCCGGGCCGCGTGGCAGGCGGTGCCCATCATCGCCGGGGGCCAGACCCACCGGCCCGACTATGGCCCCACCTGGCCCCAGGCTCGAGCCGCGGCTTTGGCCCGCGACGGCCACCGCTGCCGGATATGCGGGGCCCGGGAAGGGCTGCATGTGCATCACCTGCGGCCCGTGCGCCTCTTCCCCCGGGTGGAAGACGCGCACCGCTTGGACAACCTGGTGACCCTGTGCGCCCGCTGCCATCGCCGGGCCGAGCAGCATGTGTGGGTGCGCTCCGCGCTGGCCGGGCTGGCCTATTTGCTGCGCCACATGGCCGCGCTGCATGTGATGTGCGACCCCCACGACTTGGGCGCGGAGGTGGTGCTCACCTGGCACGGCCGGGCAGAACCCACCTTGGTGCTCTACGACGCCGTCCCCGGGGGGATGGGGTTTGGGGCCGCCCTCTACGAGGCGCACGAAATCTTATGGGCCCGCGCCCGAGAACAGGTGGCGGCCTGTGTCTGTCGCGATGGCTGCCCCGCATGTGTAGGCCCCGGCGGGCCTCAGGGTCGCGGCCCCAAAGCCGAAGTGCTGGAGCTGCTAAGCGGGCTGTAGGGGGCCGCGTGCTGCGCCGGGGTGGTGTGAAACCGCGGATGAACGACAGCGGTCAGCAGGCAGCAGACAGCAGGGAGCGGAGAGCGCGGTAGGGGCGCCCAGGGGAAGGAAGCCGCGGATGTACGCGGATAATATCGCGGATGAACGACAGCAGTCAGCGGTCAGCAGGCAGCAGACAGCAGACAGCAGGGCGCGCGGTAGGGGCGACCCGGCAGGTCGTCCGGCCCGGTAGGGGCGCAGCGTGCTGCGCCCAGGTGTGCCGCGACAACCACCCACCAACCACCACCTTCCATCTTCCCCCCTTGCGCCAAAAAACAAAGGGCGCAGCTGCGCGCTGCGCCCCTGAAGCTACCCTGCCGTGCCGGGCGTTACTGCCCGCCTTTGCCGTCCTCGGGCTTCACAATTTCGATGGGCACCACCGACATGCCCCCGGCCTTCAGGGCCTGGATGCTCACCTGCGCGGCTACCCGCTCGGCCAGCGCGTCCAAGGCCTGGGCCACAGGCGCTTCGGGCTGGGTGATGACCACAGGCTTGCCCGCGTCGCTGCCCTTGCGCACCTCGGGGTCCATGGGAATGGCCCCCAGGAAGGGCACGCCCGTCTCTCGGGCCAGGGCCTCGCCACCGCCATGGCCGAAGATGTCCATGCGCGTGCCGTCGGGCAGTTCCAAATAGCTCATGTTCTCGACGACGCCCAAAACCGGCACATTGAGCTTGCGATACATCTCCAAGGCCCGCCGCGCGTCGTCCAGCGAAACCTGCTGCGGCAGGGTGACCACGATGCCGCCGCTCAGGGGCAACACCTGGGCCAGGCTCAAAGGCGCATCGCCCGTGCCCGGCGGCAGGTCCACGATGAGGTAGTCCAGCTCGCCCCAATCCACATCGGTGAGGAACTGGCGGATGGCCGAGTGCAACATGGGCCCGCGCCAGATGAGGGGCTGGTCGGGCGGCACCATGAAGCCGATGGAAATGACCTTGACCCCATAAGCCTCGGCCGGGCGAATCTTCCCCTCGGGGGTGAGGGGCGGCAGGCGATACACCCCCATCATGGTGGGTACATTGGGGCCGTAGATGTCGGCATCGATGAGGCCCACCTTGGCGCCCTTGGCCGCCAGGGCCACGGCCAGGTTCACGGCTACGGTGGTCTTGCCCACGCCGCCTTTGCCCGAGCCCACCGCGATGGCGTTCTTGGCCTTCACGGGCACCACGCCCCGAATGCCCTGGGGTACGGTCGCGTCCAGTTTGACTTCCACTTCTTCCACGCCGGGCAGCGCGGCCACCGCGCGGCGCACATCCTCGGCAATTTGCCCCTTGAGGGGGCAGGCGGGGGTGGTGAGCATGATGCCTACCAGCACCTTCCCGCCCTCGATGTGCACATCGTGCACCATGTTCAGCGTCACCAGGTCCTGCCCCAATTCGGGGTCCATCACCTGGCGCAGCGCGTCGATGACTTGCTCACGGGTTACGGCCATGCCATTTGCCTCCTGCAAAAAGCGTTGGGTGGGCCCTGCCCCAGGGCTTTGGGGGAAAGGCTCCGCTGGGGCAAGGCAACGCCGGAAAGGGCGACGCGGTGGACGACGCCCCTCCCGGCGGTGGGATACGAACAGGGTGGTGCGGGCCGGGCTACTTGCGGGCCCCGCGGCGGGCCGCTTTGGCCTTGGCCTTGGCCTCGCGCTCCGCGGCCTTTTCCGCGTATTGAGTCGGCCGAATGTCCTGGTAATACGCGGCCGACTTCAACAGGCGCTTGAGGTCGAACACGCTGTCGGCCCGCTCGTACATAGCCACTTCGTAATCGTGGTCCATGATGATGGCGTCGAAGGGGCAGAACTCCGCGCACAGGCCGCAGTTCATGCACAAGAAGGTATCGATGTAGAACTCCGCGGGCTTGGAGACGGGCCGCCCGGTGTTGGGGTCTTTGGCCCGCACAATCCAAATGCACTGTGCGGGGCACACCTTGGCGCAAATGCCGCATGCGGTGCAGCGGATGTCCTGCTGGCCGTTTTCCCCTTCATCGTAGACCAGGAAGGGGATATAGCGGAAGTTCTCGTGCAGCAAGCGCCGCTCTTCGGGGTACTGGATGGTGAAAATACCCTCGACCTCGGGACTGGAGCGGTACTTGACCCCTTCCTCGCTGAAGTAGCGGTTCTTGCGCTTGAAATCGTCCACATACGAAGCGATGAAGTGCTTCAGGGTAACGGCCAGGCCTTGCAAAATGCCGCGTCCGTCCATAGGGACCTCCAGGGAAGCGCTTGGCCGGGGACCTCAGCGGTCCACCTCGCCCAACACGATGTCGATGGAACCCAGGATGACCACCAAATCGGCCACTTTGTTGCCGATGGACATGGCCTCCAGCGCGGTCAGGTTGATGAAGGAAGGCGCGCGCACATGGTAGCGCCAGGGATTGGCCTTACCGGTGGAGACCACATAGAAGCCCAGTTCGCCCTTGGGGCCTTCCACCCGGCCATAGGCCTCGCCGGCCGGCACCCGCACCTGATACTGGGGCTTACCGGCCAGAATGGGCGCGCCCCGCTCGGGAATGTCGCGCACGGCCTGCTGCAAAATGCGCAGGCTCTGCCGCGCCTCGTCTAAGCGGATGAGGTAGCGGTCGTACACATCGCCGTGATAGCGCACGGCCACATCGAAGTCGAAGCGGTCGTAGATGCCGTAAGGCTCCGCGCGGCGCACATCATAGGGCACGCCCGAGGCCCGCAGCACCGGGCCCGAGGTCGAAAGGGCAATGGCCTGCTCGGGCGTGAGAACCCCCACGCCCTGAGTGCGGCTCTTGATGAGCTCGTTGTGGGTCAGGAAGCGGTCCAGCTCGTCGATTTTACGTGGCAGCCGGTCGTGCACCAGCTTCACCAGCATATCCCACGCGTCTTCGGGGATGTCGCGCACCACCCCGCCGAAGCGCATGTAGTTGTTCATCATGCGGGAACCGCTGGCGGCCTCGAACACATCTAAAATCAATTCGCGCTCTTCGATGGCATAAAGCGCGGGGGTGAAGAACGCGCCCAGGTCGTTGAGCAAGAAGCCGATGGCCCACAAGTGGTTGACGATACGGGTCAACTCGGCCATGATGACCCGCAGATACTGGGCCCGTTCGGGCGGTTCCAACCCCATGAGTTTCTCCACGGCCAGCACATAGCCGAAGTTGTTGCTCATGGCGGTGATGTAGTCCAGCCGGTCCGTGTAAGGGATGTTCATAATCCAGGTGTTCCGCTCGCCGATTTTCTCGTGGTTGCGGTGCAGGTAGCCCATCACGGGCTCCAGGGCCACCACGGTTTCGCCGTCTAAGGTGGCAATCATGCGGAACACGCCGTGGGTGGAGGGGTGCTGGGGCCCCAGGTTGACCACCACCTGCTCGCTGTGGAGTTCCTCTTGCTCGGGCTTGCGGGTGCGCTGGATGACGGATTCGTAGAGAATCTGGTCCGCGGTTTCGGGTTCCCAGGTGTAGGGGTCAAAGCCGGGGGGATAATCGACATTTTTGCCGAAGGGGTTGTGGTCTTCGTGCCAAAAATGCGGGCCTGCGGTGCGGCTCTTGAAGGGCTTGTGCTCGCCTTCGTAATAGGGCTCCCGCCAATCTTTGCGCAGGGGGTGGCCCCAAAAGCCTTCCCACAGCAAAATGCGCTTGAGGTTGGGATGCCCCTCGAAGCGAATGCCCAACAGGTCCCAGGCTTCCCGCTCCTGGAAATTGGCACCGGGCCAAATGGAAGTGACCGAGGGCACGACGGGGTTATCCCGGGGTACCTGCACCTTGAAGACCAGAGGGGGGCCGCCGGTGATTTTGTAGGCGTGGTAGACCACCTCCATCAAGCCCTGGGGCAGGTAGTCCACGCCGGTGACCGAGGAGAGGTAATCGTAGCCGAATTCTTCTTTGAGGGCCTTGGCGAAGTCGAGCAACGCCTCGGCCTTGACGATATAGCCCGAATACCCCTTGCGGGTGTCGGGCGTGACCATCTCGGGAAAGCGGGCCGCCAAATCCGGGGCCGCGACGGTAGGTTGCGCCATGACAGCCTCCTTTCGCCGGAATTACCCTTGCGCGGCCTGGGCCGCCTGCTGCTGCAGTTCCTGCAGCTTCTTCTGGGTATATTCCCGAATCTTGGGGTAATCCCGCGGGTCCATCAAATCGGGGCCCAACACGGGCTCGGGGATGTAGTCGGGCTTGGTGTAGACCTCTTTGAAGGACTGGCGTTCGATTTTCTGCTGCAGTTTCATCAGGCCAAAGAGCAACGCCTCGGGCGTGGGCGGGCAACCGGGGATGTACACATCCACGGGGATGAGCTTGTCGACGCCGGAGACTACATTGTAGCCCTCTTTGAAGGGCCCGCCGCCCGAAGCGCACGCGCCCATGGCAATGACATATTTGGGCATGGGCATTTGGTTGTAAAGCCGCACGATGAGGGGGGCCATGCGCTTGGTCACCGTGCCCGAGACAATCATCACATCCGACTGCCGGGGGCTGGGCCGCATGACCTCCATGCCGAAGCGGGCCAGGTCATAGCGGCTGGCCGCGGTGGCAATCATCTCGATGGCGCAGCAGGCCAGGCCGAACATCATGGGCCACACCGAATTGCGGCGGCCCCAATTGTACAGACGGTTCAGCGTGGTAACCACCACACTGCCTTTGAGCTCATCGGGGATTTCATACCCCGGTTTTTGGAGTTCGTCGCGAGAAGGTCGCTTCATCGTCGTTTCCTCCTGACGAAAGCCTCAACCAAACCGGCCGGGCAAGACAAGGCCATTATACCCCATTTTCGGCCCTACTTTTGCAAAATGCCTTTTGCCAAATGGCACAAATTTCGCAAAAGCAAGTTTGCGGAACTGAGAGGCGAGGTTAGAAGGTGGTGGTTGGTGGTTAGCGGTTGGAAGATGGCGGGGGCCGCGCGTGGCTCCCTGCTGCCTGCCATCTTTCTTCCGTGTTTTTCTGTGTTCATCCGTGGTTTTTTCTTTTTATCCGCGGTTATCCGCGTGCATCCGCGGCTTCATTCCCTGGGCGCAGCACGCTGCGCCCCTACCGCGGCGGGCGACCAGCCGGGGTGCCCCTGCCACGCGCTCACGCCAGGCGTTGGTCGCACACCTGGCGAAAGCCGCACGCCCGGCAACGGGCCGGGTGCTCATGGGACCGGGGCACCTCCCCGCGGCGGCCCGCCTGCTGTTGCATGAGGGCCAGCACGGCCAGCACCCGGCGTTCCAGCTCGGGCGTGAAGACGATGCGAAAAGTGCGCTCGGGATAGCGCAAATAGCCGTAAGGCGCCGGCTTGCCCAGCACCCGCCGCACCAGCAGCCCATACGCGGCCAGCTGCAGCACATGTCCGTCGTAAGGCGCGCGCGGCGTGCGGCCGGTTTTCACTTCCACGGGAATGTAGCCGTCGTCGTTGACCACGATGTAGTCGGGCTTGCCCACCAGGTGCAGGTCCGGGTCATACAGCGGCCGGGCCACCGTGTGCTTGAGGCCTACATCGTCATACACCACCGCGCCCTGGGGCAGCCCCGCGCGACGATGTTCCCGCCGGGCCCACACCAGCAACACGAGACCCAATAGCACCAGCGCCAAAACCAAGGCCAGCATGACCGGCATTGTACCACGCCAACAAGCCTCTTACACTTTGCTAACAAGCCTCTTATATCCCCTCCCTACAATGGGGATGACAGCATAGCGGACGAAAATCCCCGGCCCGCGACGGCCGCGGGCCGTTCCCATGTGTTCCCCAACCTGAATGTTTGAGGAGGAAAGACCATGAACTTCGAAAAATACACCCAAAAATCGCGGGAAGCGGTGGTGCGGGCCCAGCAGCTGGCCCGGGAGATGAACCATCAGGCCATTGAACCCATGCACTTGCTGGCCGCGCTGCTGGAGCAGGAAGAGGGCGTGGTGCCAGCCATCGTGACCCGCATCGCCGGCAGCCCCGCGGCCCTGCGGGAAGAGGTGCGCAAGGAGCTGGAGCGCAAGCCCAAGGTCTACGGCGCGAATGTAGAAGTGGGCTTGAGCCGGCCGGCCGCGGATGTGCTGGACGCGGCGGAACGCTACGCCAAGGGCATGCAAGACGACTATGTCTCCACCGAGCACATCTTGCTGGCCCTGGCCGACAACCCCCAGGTGGGCCGCCTGCTGGACCAATATGGCATCACCAAAGAGGCCATCCTCAAGGCCCTGGCCGAAATCCGCGGTTCCAAGCGGGTGACCAGCGAAAACCCCGAAGAAACCTACCAGGCCCTGGAAAAATACGGCCGGGACCTGACCGCGCTGGCTCGCCAGGGCAAGCTGGACCCCGTCATCGGCCGGGACCAGGAAATCCGGCGGGTCATCCAGATTCTCTCCCGCCGCACCAAGAACAACCCCGTACTCATTGGCGACCCCGGCGTGGGTAAGACGGCCATCGTCGAGGGCCTGGCCCAGCGCATCGTCAAAGGCGATGTGCCCGAGGGCCTGAAGAACAAGCGCATCGTGCAGCTGGACATGGGCGCACTGCTGGCCGGGGCCAAATATCGGGGCGAGTTCGAAGAGCGCCTCAAGGCCGTGCTGCAGGAAATCAAAGACTCCGACGGCCAAATCATCCCCTTCATCGACGAAGTGCACACCGTAGTGGGCGCGGGCAAGGCCGAAGGGGCCATGGACGCGGGCAACATCCTCAAGCCCATGCTGGCCCGGGGCGAACTGCGCATGATTGGCGCCACCACGGTGGACGAGTACCGCAAGTACATCGAAAAGGACCCCGCGCTGGAGCGCCGGTTCCAACCCGTGTTCGTGGGTGAGCCCAGCGTGGAAGACACCATCAGCATCCTGCGGGGCCTCAAGGAGCGCTACGAAGTGCACCACGGCGTGCGCATCACGGACCCCGCGGTCATCGCCGCGGCCGTGCTTTCCAACCGCTACATCACGGACCGCAAGCTGCCCGACAAAGCCATCGACCTCATCGACGAGGCCGCGGCCCGCTTGCGCACCGAAATCGACTCCAAGCCCAAGGCCTTGGACCAGGTCGAGCGCCAGATAATGCAGCTGGAAATCGAGCGCGAGGCGTTGAAGAAGGAGAAGGACCCCGCCTCGAAGGAACGCCTGAAGAAAATCGAACAAGAGCTGGCCGACCTGCGGGAAAAGGCCAACCAGCTGCGCGCCCGCTGGCAGGAAGAGAAGAAGGCCATCGAAGAACTGCACCGCATCAAAGAGGAAATCGAGCAAACCCGCATCGAAATCGAAAAGGCCGAGCGGGAATATGACCTGGAGAAGGCTTCGTACCTGCGCTATGGCAAGCTGCAGGAGCTGCAAAAGCAGCTGAAGGAAAAGGAAGCCCGGCTGAAGGAGCTGCAAAAGGACGGCGCTCTGCTGCGGGAAGAGGTCACCGAAGAGGAAATCGCGGAAGTGGTCTCGGAGTGGACCGGCATTCCCGTGAGCAAGCTGTTGGAAGGTGAACGGGAAAAGCTCATCCGGCTGGAAGACTACCTGCACCAACGCATCGTGGGCCAGGACGAAGCCGTGCGCGCGGTGGCCAATGCCATCCGCCGGGCCCGGGCCGGGCTGCAGGACCCCAACCGGCCCATCGGCTCCTTCATCTTCTTGGGGCCCACGGGCGTGGGCAAGACCGAGCTGGCCAAAGCCTTAGCCGAGTTCCTCTTCGGCGACGAAAAGGCCCTCATTCGCATTGACATGGGCGAATATCAGGAGAAGCATTCGGTGGCCCGGCTCATCGGCGCGCCGCCCGGCTATGTGGGCTATGAGGAAGGCGGCCAGCTGACCGAGGCCGTGCGCCGGCGGCCCTACAGCGTCATCCTGTTCGACGAAATCGAAAAGGCGCACCCCGAGGTCTTCAATGTGCTGCTGCAACTGCTGGACGACGGCCGCCTCACCGACGGCCAGGGCCGCACGGTGGACTTCCGCAACACCATCGTCATCATGACCAGCAACCTGGGCAGCGAGCTGTGGATGCGGGAGAAGCACCCCAGCCGGGAGGAAATTCAGCAGGTGCTGCAGAAGTTCTTCCGGCCCGAATTCCTCAACCGCATCGACGAAATCGTGGTCTTCCGGCCGCTCAACAAGGCCGATATGCGCAAGATTGTGGACATCCAAATCCGGCGGGTCAACGAACGCCTGGCCGAGAAGCG
Organism: Anaerolineales bacterium; assembly: GCA_026985995.1. Taxonomy (GTDB): domain Bacteria; phylum Chloroflexota; class Anaerolineae; order Anaerolineales; family DRMV01; genus JAADEN01. Next base: position 5,181 of record JALSPJ010000213.1, on the reverse strand, counting down.
CATCCGGCTGGAGGTCACCGAGCGGGCCAAGGAATTCCTGGCCGAGGTGGGTTACGACCCCGACTTCGGCGCCCGGCCCCTGAAGCGCGCCATCCAGCGGGAGCTGCTGGACCCCTTGTCCCTGAAGGTGCTGGCCGGCGAAATCAAAGAAGGCGACACCGTGCAGGTGGACCTGGCCGAGGACGGCAAGCGGCTGGTCTTCAAGGTCATTGCCCGGGCCGAGCCCGAGGGCGAAGAAACGCCCGAAGGCGAAGTGGTGGAAGGCCAAACGGCCTGAGCCTGCCCGGGTTCCAGCACCCAGAACGCCGCGAGGTGCATTGCCTCGCGGCGTTGGGGTTTAATGGGATGGGTGGTGGTTGGTGGTTGGAGGTTAGAGGTTGGTGGTTGGAAGTTGGTCGGCGTCGCGCTTGCTCTCGGCTTCCTGCTCCCTGCTTTCGTCATCCGCGGTTCTCCGCGTGAATCCGCGGTTTCATCTTGCCGGGTCGCCCCGGGCGCACCGCCGTGCGCCCCTACCGTGCTGTCTGCTGACTGCTTCCTGCTGTTATTCATCCCCCGGGCGCACGGCTTCGTACAGCTCCACCAGCACGCCCCCCGCGCTTTTGGGATGCACGAACGCGTAACGCCGGCCATCCGGGGCTTGCTGCGGCTGTTCGTGAATCAGCTGCACCCCCGCGGCCCGCAATTGCGCCAGCATCCCCGGCAGGTCGTCCACCTCCAAGCACACATGGTGCATCCCCGGCCCGCGCTTTTGCAAATAGCGGGCCACGCCCGTGTCGGCCTGCACGGGCACCACGGCCTCGATTTCGCTCTCGCCCACGGGCATGAAGGCCACCCGCACGCCCTCCGCGGCCACCTCGCGCACCGCGGCCAGGGGCAGGCCTAAGGCCCGATGCCAAAACGCCAGCGCGGCGTCCAAATCGTCGGTCACCACCGCCACATGGGCAATGCGCAAAACGCGGGGCATGGCTCACCTCCCAGGGGTTGGGGGAACCGGCGCCGCGGCCCGCGCCCAAACGAGGGCCCCGCCCTGCCAGCGCAGGCCCTGCACCGCGGGCCGGGGCCAACCCAGCAGGCGTTCCACGGCCCGGGCCAGGCGCGCCGGGTCGCCGGTGCTGAAGAAGGTCACTTCCCCCGGCCCTGCTGCCAGCGGCGCCCAGCCCTGTTGACGGGCCAGCTGCGCCGCCCGGCGGGCCACCGCGGGGGCCGGGTCCAAAATACGCGCTCGCGGCCCCACCAGCGCGCGCAGCGCGGGTTCCACAAAAGGGTAATGCGTGCAGCCCAGGACGAACACATCCGCGCCGGCCCGCAGCATGGGTTCCACCGCGCGTTGCAAAATGGCCCGCACCCGGGGCCCGTCCACCTCCCCGGCCTCAATGTGCTCCACCAGGCCGGGGCAGGGGTCTTCGAGCACCCGCGCCTGGGGCGCATAGCGCCGTAACAGCGCGGCATAGCGGGGCAGGCGAAAGGTGGTTTGTGTGGCCAGCACGCCAATGACGCCCGAGCGAGTAGCCCGGGCCGCGGGCTTGACCGCGGGTTCGATGCCCACAAAAGGCACCTGGGGGAAGGTGCGACGCAGCTCGTCGATGGCCGCAGCCGTGGCCGTGTTGCACGCCACCACCACCATGTGCACGCCCTGGGCCAGCAAAAAGCGGGTGATGCCGTGGGCAAAGGCGACAATCTCGGCCCGGGAGCGGCGGCCATAGGGCACATGGGCCTGGTCGGCCACATACCACAACGCGACCTGGGGCAGCTGCTGCCGCAACGCGCGCAGCACCGAAAGCCCCCCCACGCCCGAATCGAACACGCCAATGCGCAGCATAGGCCTTTAGAGAGAAATGCCCAGCTGGCCCAACAAATCGTTGAGATGGCCCATCTTGGCTTCGGCCAAACGCCGGGCCGCGTCCGCGGCCTGGTTGAACGCGCTCACCAGCATATCTTGCAGCAGTTCCACATCCCCCTCGGCCAGCACCGCGGGGTCAATGTGCACTTCCAGCACCTTCTGGTCGCCGGTCATCACCACCCGCACCGCACCACCGCCGGCCGAGCCTTCCACCCGGCTGCGGGCAATCGCTTCCTGCGCGGCGGCCACCTGCTGTTGCAGCTGGCCGATGATGCGCAAAGGGTCAAAGGACATCTTAGCCATGGTCTTCCTCCGGCGAGGGGGGTGTCTCCAAAGGGCGAATCTGCGCGCCCCACGAACGCAACTCCCGAAACAGGGGCGAATCTTCGGGGTTGGCCGGCGCGGCCGCGGGGGGCTGGGGTTTGGGGGAACCGGCCCGAGGGGCCCCGCGCGGGGGTTCCACGGCCCAGGGGACCTGGCGGCCCAAGGCCCCTTGCAGGGCGCGGTCCAGGGCCTGGCGGTAAGCCTCCCCTTGCAGGCGCTCGGCCGCCAGGTGGGAGGGGGCCCGCAACACCACCACCCCATCCCGCACGGCCAGGGGGCGCACCTGCTCCAGCATCCGAGGCAGGTCGGGCACGCCGTGCTCTTCGGCCAGCCGCCGGGCCTGGGCCTGCACCTGGGGCCACAGCTTGCGCAGCCGGGTGGCGTCGAGGGTCGGCGCGAAATCCACCCCGGGGGGCGGCGCGTCGTCCGCGGTGGGGGGCGGCGGTGTGGGTTTGGGCTGCGGGGCCGGGGCCGCGGCGGCGGTCTCCCGCCGAGGGGGAACCGGCGCCGGCCGCGGCGCTCGCGAGGGGGCGTCGGCAGCGGCCGCCCGGGCCGCGCGCGGGGGGGGCTTAGCCGTTGCTGCGGCCCCGGGCGCGACGGTTTGGGCCGGGCCCAAAGCCGCGTCGACCACCGCGAGCTCCAGCAGCAGGCCGGGGTCCGTGGTGCTGCGGCTTTCGGCCAGGGCCTGCTGCAACACCCGCAGCCAGTGGGTGGCCTGTTGGGGGTTCAGGGACGCGGCCTGGGGCTGCATGGTGGCCAGCATCTCGGGCGTGGCTTCCACCAGCTCGGGCCCGGCCAAACGCAGGCGCAGCAGCTGGCGAAGGTAGTCGGCCAGCTGGCGGGCCAACTGGCGGGCATCGGTGCCCTGGTCCAGCGCGGCGCGCAAATGCTGCAACGCGGCCGCGGGGTCGCGCGCCATCAGCGCGTCGACCAGCTGCACCAGGGCCTCGGTGGGGGCGGTTCCCAACAGGCCGTGCACCAGGCTCAAAGTGATGGGCTCGCCCAACGAGGCCAGCTGGTCGAGCAGCGAGATGGCATCGCGCAGGCCGCCCCGGGCCTGGCGGGCGATGTAAGTGAGGGCCGCGTCGTCGATGACGATGCCTTCGGCTTCGACGATGCGCCGCAAATAGGCCACAATATCGGCCACGGGGATGCGCCGAAAGGGGTAGTGCTGGCAGCGGGAGCGCACCGTGGCCGGGATTTTATGCACTTCGGTGGTGGCCAGCACGAAGATGGCGTGGGCCGGGGGTTCCTCTAAGGTTTTGAGCAGCGCGTTGAAGGCCGCGGTGGAAAGCATGTGCACTTCGTCGATAATGTAAACCTTGTAACGCCCTCGGGACGGCGCGTAGTTGATTTTGTCCCGCAGCGCGCGCACATCGTCCACACCGGTGTGCGACGCGGCGTCGATTTCGATGAGGTCCAAAAAGCGGCCCTGGTTGACGGCCTGACACACTTCGCACTGGTCACAGGGCCGTTGGTCCGGGTCGGGGTGCAGGCAATTGAGGGATTTGGCCAGCAGGCGGGCGGTGGTGGTTTTGCCCGTGCCCCGGGGGCCGGAAAAAAGGTAGGCGTGGGCCACCCGCCCGGTGCGCACGGCCTGGCGCAGGGTGCGAATGACCGCGTCCTGACCGACCACTTCTTCCCAGCGGCGGGGCCGCCACTTGCGATACAGGGCCTGGCTCACGGGCCTTCCTCCTCGGGGGCCTGGGCTGCGGCCTGTTCGGCTTCCCAGTCCAGGGGGGCCAGGGCCGCGCTGCCCCAGGGACGGCTGAGGTTGTAGTCGCGGATATGGGCGTTGAGGGTTTGGGCTTCATCGTGCAGGGCTTGCAGCGCGGCCGTGCGGCGCGGGTGGCCAGGCGGGTAAGCCCGCAGCGTGCGACGCAACGCGGCCCGCCAGGCGCGCAGGGCCGCGCGCAACCAGCGCCCGCGTTGCACCCAGGCGGGCAGCAGGTCATGGGTTTCCAGCAGGTGAAACGCGGCCCACCACGCCCGGGGCACGAAGGGGTTTTCGGCGGGCAGGGGCACCCGCCGCCCGGCATATGGGGAACGCTCCCAGGCGCCTTCCTGCCGCGCGCGGCGGATTTTTTCTTCCACTAAGGCATCCCACCACTGCATGGCTGCGCCTCCACGGCCTCTATTGTACCAGCCCTGCCGGGGCCGGGGCCGGGGGAGAAAACCGCGAATGAACGGCGGTGGTCAGCAGGGAGCAGGGAGCAGAGAGCAAGCGCGACGCCGACCAACTTCCAACTTCCAACTTCCAACCACCAACCACCAGCCTCTAACCTCTAACTGCCAACCACCAACCACCAACCACCAACCTCCAACCTCCAACTTGTGCTCAACGCCCGGGCTGCGCGCCCCACAACGAAGGCCGCACCGTGTTCCGGGCCCACAGCCGGCGATAGACATCCCACAAGGGGTTGGGCTGGGGGCTGAAGTGGGTAGGCGTGGGCCCCAGGCGGAAGTTGAACGCGTGGTCGCCTTCGGGGCCGTTGAGGGCCGGCCAGTCGGGATACCACATCCAGACCGCGTAATTGATGCCATAGCGCTCCGCGGCTTCCAAACGGTCGCGCATGAACGCGGCCGCGCCGGGTTCCCAGCGCATGATGCCGGTTTCGAGGATGGCCACCGGCGCGCCGGCCCGCAGGCGGAACGCGGCCAGCATGGCCATTTCCTGCTCCAGCGCGCTGCGGTCGAACCACACCGGTGTGCCATGGGGCACCAGGGCCATACGCCCAGGGTAAACCAGGCCGTTGAGCTGCTGGGGAGGCTGGTGGGTGTAGGCGTAGGGTTCGTACAGATGCACGCCGTAGGCCACCCGGGGGGCATCCACCGGGGCCAAATAGGCCAGCCATTGGGGAGAAGCATACCCCAAGGGAGACACTAAAATGGGCGTGTCGGGGTCCACCTGGCGGATGGCGGCCACCAGGTCCGGGTACCAGGCATTCCAATCGTAGCCCGTGTCGCGATATCGGGAATAGAACGCTTCGGGGTCGTCCACCCCGGCCACCGCGTCC
>JALSPJ010000212.1 GCA_026985995.1 Anaerolineales bacterium | reverse complement strand
GCCCATTCCGGGGCTGAGCCGCATTCCCGTGCTGGGCGAGCTGCTTTTCAATCACGACCCCCTCACTTACCTGAGTATGGTGCTCATCTTCGCCACCTGGTTTTGGGTCTATAAAACCCGGCCCGGCCTGCTGCTGCAGGGTTTGGGGGAACGCCCTGCGGCCGCGTATGCTCGGGGCGCGAATGTGCGTTTGCAACGCTTTGTCTATACTGTGTTGGGCGGCATGTTGGTGGGCCTGGCCGGGCCCACTTATTCCCTCAGCGTCAAGGCCGGCTGGAAGGGCACCATCTCGGGCCTGGACGGCATCGGCTGGATTGCCCTGGCGCTGACCATTTTCGGCGCCTGGAACCCCTTGCGGGGCGCGCTGGGCGCGTACATGTTCGCGCTGTTGCAGTGGCTGAGCCTGGTGGTGCAGCCTTACCTGCCCGGCGTGCCCACCCAGGTGCTGCAGGTCGCGCCCTTCCCGCTGATGATTTTGACCCTGTTGCTGGTCAACATTGGCAACACCGAGTGGATGAAGCGCACTTTGGCCGGCCTGCCGCCCGACGCCCGGCACTTCGTCGCCCGGGTGCTGCGGGCCATGCAGGTTACGCCTCCCGCGGGTTTGGGGCGGGCCTTTGAGGAAGAGTGAGCCGGGCGGCCTTCACGGCATGGTGGCCCGCTGGCGCACCAGCAGCCCCAAAAAGAACAGCCCGCCCACCAGCGCGGTGACCACGCCCACAGGCAGGCTTTGGGGCCGCAGCAGCACCCGGGCCAGCCAATCGAACACCAGCAGCGCCGCGCCGCCGCCCAGCGCGGCCAAAGGCAGCAGGGCCCGATAATCTTCCCCCCACAACAGGCGCACGCCGTGGGGCACCATGAGCCCCACAAAGCCGATGACCCCGCCAAAGGCCACCGCGGCCGCGGTCACCAACGACGCCGCGGCCAGCACGAAAGCCTTGGTCGCCTCTACAGGCAGGCCCAAAGCGTGGGCCTGCTCCTCGCCAAATTGCAGCACATTGAGCGCGTGGCCCATGGTGAGCAGCGCGGCCATGCCCACGGCCCAGTAAGGCAGCATGGCCAGCACCGGCTTCCAGCCCAGCAGGGGCGCGCCGCCCAGCAAAAAACTCAGCGCCCGACGCAAATCGCCGCTGGAGCGCAACATGAGAAACGACATGAGCGCAGAGGCCACCGACGACACCGCGACCCCGGCCAAAATGAGCGTCGCCGGGGAGGTGTAGCCATGGCGGCGGGCCAGCGCGTACACCAGCGCCACGGTGAGCAGCGCGGCCCCGAACGCGGCCGCGGGCACCCGGTACATCCCGGCCACCGTTTGGGGCCAGGCTGCGCTCAGGGCCAGCACCGCGCCTAAGCCCGCGCCCGAGGCCACCCCCAGCAGGTAAGGGTCGGCCAAAGGGTTGCGGAACAGCCCCTGGTAGGCCGCGCCGCTGGCCCCCAAAGCCATGCCCACCAGGGCCATGAGGGCCGCGTGGGGCAGCCGCACCACCAGCACGATGGTGCGCACTGCCTCCGAAACCGGGGGCGCGGGCCACCCCAACCCGGCTTCGGCCAGCAGGCGGGCCACCACCCCGGGCGGAATGGACACCGCGCCCCAGGCGATGTTCCACAAAAAGGCCAGCAGCAGCAGGCCCAGGTGTAACAGCAGCACCCCAAACCAGGGCCAGCTCCGCCGCACGCTCAGGTCCTCATTCCGTGGGGCACACTAAGGCCACCGCGTCGGCCGCGGGCTGAAGGAGCTCCGCACCGCAGAACAGGTCCGGGTGCAGCAGCACGGCCAAAGTCTCCAGGCCCTGGACCATGCGCGGGCCGGGCACGCTGAGCAGGTACGGGTCGAAGGGATACACCCGGCCTTCTTGCACCGCCTTGAGGGTGCTCCAGCCTTCCCGCTGGGCCACGCTTTCGGGCGTCACGCCATAGGGCGCATCGGCCAGGATGATGACCTCGGGGTTGACCTCCAGCAAGGCCTCGAGGCTCATCTGCGCCCATTCGCCTTCCAGCACCGCGCCGGCGTTCCGGCCCCCGGCCAGGCTGATGGCCGTGTCGATGAAAGTGCCCGGCCCCGAAGTCCACGGCGCGGCCGGGTCCGTGGCATCCAGCTCATAGAACACCACCGGCCGTTCCTCGTCGGCCAGCCCTTGGGTCGTGCTCACCACCGCGTTCACCCGCTCGTCCAAGGCCGCGATGAGGGCCTCGGCCTCGTCTTCATGGCCGGTGAGTTGGGCCAACACCCGCAGGTTGCGATACAGGCCGTCGAAATCCTTGGGGTTGGCCAGCCAAAAGACCGTGAGCCCGGCCTCCTGCATTTGCTGCACCTGTTCGGGGGTGATGATTTCCGCGGCAATGACCAGGTCGGGCTCCAGGGCCAGAATGTTCTCCAAGGGCACCTCTTGCCACAGGCTGCCGATGTCGGTCAAGGCCTGGGCCTCGGGCGGGTAAGTCGAGTTGCTATCCCGGCCCACCAGTTGCCCCCCCGCGCCGATGGCAAACAGGCTTTCGGTGATGGACGGCGCTACGGAGACGATGCGCTGCGGGTAGGCTTCCAGCACCACCGTGTTCCCTAAGTCGTCGGTCAGTTCCAGGGGGAAGGTGGCTTCGGCCTCGGCCTCGGCGGTGGGCGGTGTGGTGGCCTCGGGCGTTGGCGGTTCGGTGGGTTCCTCGGTGGGAACCGGCGTGGGCGACGCGGGCGCCGCGGTGGTCATCTCCACCGCCGGCTGCGGGGTGGGCGTGGGCGTGGCGGCTTGCCCACCGCACGCGGCCAGGGCCAAGGCCAGCGCCAGCAGGCCCACCCACATCCACACGCGGGCAAAACGGGGCATAGCGTGAAGCATCGTCAACCTCCTTGGAAAAATGAAAATTCCCCGGCCCGCGGCGGACAGGGGAACGAGAAACGCGTCTGAGGCAACAGACGGCCAACGCGTTCCCACTGCCCTTCCGCGAGGGCGTGGAAACCGACCGAGGCGGGCGACCGGGCTTCCCACCGCTGCACGGGGGCCGGGCCCTTGGGCCGTGCAGGACGGGTTACCGTTGCGGGACAGCGCCGGACTCTCACCGGCTTCGCCTTTCAGCCCTCCCATCCGGGGGTTGGGGCACCTCGGCCGTGGGGAAGGTTTGTTGCGGCCGCGGCATTCTAACACGGAGGCCCCGGGGGGTCAAGCGCCGCGCGTTGTCACCCCAGGGCTGGGCCCCAAAACAAAATCACACGGAGACACAGAGAGAATAATCTCTCCCATTTCTCCGTGTTCCCCGTGTCTCTGCGTGATTTTATTCGTACTTGGAAAAGCCCTGGGGGTCGAGTTTTTTGCATTTGCCGCCTGGCCCAGGCTTTGGTATAATCGGGGCGGCTTGCCCGCCGGAGGGCGGGGCCCGGCCCGTGGGGTCGGCGGCCCTCCCCCGCGCTCCGGGCGGAGACTTGGGATTTTTTGGAGGTTTCCCATGGCCATGGACAAGGAAGTCAAGGCCTATCTTATTCGCGAGTTCCAACGGGACCCCAACGATACGGGTTCCCCCGAGGTGCAAATCGCCCTGCTGACCTACCGCATCAACCGCCTGACCGAGCACCTCAAGCAGCACAAGCACGACGAGCATTCGCGCCGCGGGTTGCTGAAGATGGTGGGCAAGCGGCGCCGGCTGCTGCGCTATTTGCGCCAAAAAGACTACAACCGCTATGTCATGGTGACGGACAAACTGGGCATCCGCCGCAAGATGTAGTCCGTCCGTGCCGGGGGCCGGAGGCGAACCTTCGACGGCTGTTCGACAACCCTCTCCCAAACTTCCCCCTGGGAAGGGCAGGCCGACGCGTCGCGTCGGCCTTTCGCCGTTGGGCCCCGTTTCCCGCGTTTTCGCCGCGCCCGCCGCGGTTGGGCATTGGTTCCTGCCGAGCCCCAGGGCCTCGGCAAGCACCAGTACCTGACCGGGCGGGCCGTGTAACCCTATCCCCTTTCTCAGGAGGACCGTATGACATCTCACGGCAAGCCCCAGGGCTATCGCTACGAAACCCAAATCGGTGACGAGACCATCATCATCGAGACCGGCAAGCTGGCCTTTCAGGCCAACGCCGCGGTGACCGTGCGCATGGGCGATACCATGGTCTTCGCCGCGGCCACCATGAGCGACGAACCCCGGGAAGACCTGGACTTCTTTCCCCTACGGGTGGACTACGAAGAGCGCATGTACGCCGGGGGCCGTATTCCCGGCTCCTTCTTCCGCCGCGAAGGGCGGCCGTCCGAAGAGGCCATCCTCACCGCGCGCCTGGTCGACCGGCCCATCCGCCCCTTGTTCCCCAAAGACCTGCGCAACGACATCCAGGTCATCCTCTACTCCCTCTCGGTGGACGACGAACATCCCCTGGACATTTTGGCCGTCAACGCCGCGTCCGCGGCCCTGATGATTTCCGACATCCCCTGGAATGGACCCATTGCCGCGGTGCGGGTGGGGCGCATCGATGGCCAGTTCATCGTCAACCCCACCTTCAGCCAGATGCAAGCCTCGGACCTGGACCTGCGCCTGGCCGGCACCCGAGACGCCATCATCATGGTCGAAGCCGGGGCCAAAGAGGTGCCCGAAGATGTCATGGTCGAAGCCTTGACTTTCGGCCATCAGGCCTTGCAGCCCCTGCTGGACCTGCAAGAGCGCATGGCCGCGGAAATCGGCAAGCCCAAGGCCGCGTACAAGCCTTTCGTGGTGCCCGAGGACCTGGTGGCGGCCATTCGTGAGCGCATTGCCGACCGCATCGTGACCGAGGTGCTCAACCCGGCCCTGCGCAAGCGGGAGCGCAACCGGGCCATCAACGCCCTGCGTCAGGAAATGCTCGAGGCCTTCGCGGCCCTGACCGACGAGGAAGGCCAGGCCCTGTACACCCCCGGCCAAATTAAAGCCGCGTTCGAGGAAGTGCTCAAGAAGGTCATGCGGCAGCGCATTTTGGAAACCGGCCAGCGGGCCGACGGCCGGCGCACCGACGAGGTGCGGCCCCTTTGGGCCGAAATCGACATCAGCCCCCGGGCCCACGGTTCGGGCCTCTTCACCCGGGGCGAAACCCAGGTGCTCACCCTGTGCACTTTGGGAACCCCCCGGGAGGCCCAGGAGCTGGACAACCTCACCCCCGCGGAATCCAAGCGCTACATGCACCATTACAACTTCCCGCCCTTCTCCACGGGCGAGGTGCGGCCCTTGCGGGGCGCGTCCCGGCGGGAAATCGGCCACGGCGCGTTGGCCGAGCGGGCCCTGCTGCCCGTCATCCCGCCCGAAGAGGAGTTCCCCTACACCCTGCGCCTGGTCTCCGAGGTGCTTTCGTCCAACGGCTCCACCTCCATGGCCTCGGTGTGCGGTTCCACCCTGGCCCTGATGGACACCGGCGTGCCCATCAAGGCCCCCGTGGCCGGCATCGCCATGGGCCTCATCAAAGAAGGCGAGCAATATGTGGTGCTCACCGACATTCTGGGCCTGGAAGACATGTTGGGCGACATGGATTTCAAGGTCGCGGGAACCGAGCAGGGCATCACCGCGCTGCAAATGGACATCAAAATCGCCGGGCTGACCCGGGAGATTATGGCCCAGGCCCTGGAGCAGGCCCGGCGGGCCCGGATGCATGTGCTGGGCAAGATGCTGGAAGTCATCGACAAACCGCGGCCCGAGCTCAAGCCCCATGTGCCGCGCATGATTACCCTGTACATCCCTGTGGACCGCATTGGCGCGGTCATCGGCCCGGGCGGGCGGGTCATTCGGGCCCTGCAAGACGAAACGGGCACCAAAATCGACATCATGGAAGACGGCCGGGTGTTCATCGCCGCGGTGAACCAGGCCGGCGCGCAAGAGGCCCGCAAGCGCATCGAGGCCCTCACCGAAGTGCCCGAGGAAGGTCGCATCTACACCGGCCGGGTGGTGCGCATCACCGACTTTGGCGCCATCGTGGAAATTTTGCCCAACACCAGCGGTATGGTGCACATTTCGCAGCTGGCGCCGGGCCGGGTGGACAAAGTGGAAGATGTGGTCAAGGTGGGCGACGAAATTCAGGTCATGGTGACCAAAATCGACCCCACCACGGGGAAGATTCGCCTTTCGCGGCAGGCGGTGCTGGAAGGCTGGTCCCTGGAGGAAGCCCAGGCCAACGACCGGGGCATTAGCGGCGGTCGCGGCAGCAGCGGCGCGCGCGGGGGCCGCGGGGGCCGGGGCGAGCGGCGCAGCAGCGGCCCGCGGCGTGGGGGCCCCCGCCGGGATGGCGGCGAGCGTCGAGGCGGCGGACGGCCGCCGCGGCGCAACTGAGCACGCCCGGCGACCCTGCCCACGGGGATGGCTGCCCGGCTGCGGCGCCATCCCCGTGGTTTTTGAGGGGGAAGGGTGGGGGGTGGTGGTTGGAAGTTGGTGGATGGTGGTTGGCGGTTAGAAGGTAGTGTCTTGTCCGGCTAAATGTTGACACTTACGCAAACCCGCCTCCATGAGATAATGTAAAGGAGGCATTGCGATGGTACAATCGAGCAAGCAACGGCTGAAGCGCTACAGCGAGGCCTTCAAACGCCAGGTGATGGCGGAATACGAACAAGGAGCCAGCGTGACCTGGTTGCAACGCAAGTACGGCATTGGCGGAGCGCAGACCATCAAGCGCTGGGTGCAGCGCTATGGACGCCAACCCTTTCGGACGGAGGTGGTGATGGTGCAAACGGCGGAAGATGTGGCCCGCTTCCGGGAGATGGCGCAACGGATAGAAGAATTGGAACACCTGGTGAGCGAGTTGGTGCTGGAGAACCGGAAGTTGCGGGCGGCGCTGGAAGTGCACGGGATTGAGGTAAAAAAAAGCGTCTCGCCATCCTGTGGCACTTGTGGCAACAGGGAGACATCCCGATGAGCCAGTTGAGTGAAATGCTGGGGATAAGCCGCCAGGCGGCCTATCAGGCGATAGCCCGCTGGCAACGGCGGGTAGCGGAAGAAGAGATGGCGTTGGCCTTGCTGCGGGCCGAGCGGCAGCGGCATCCGCACATGGGGATACGCAAAATCTATGTCAAAATTCAGCCAATACTGCGCGCTTGGGGCATCAAAATGGGGCGGGACCGCCTATTTCGCCTGGCACGGGAGCATGGCTTGCTGGCACCGATACGGCGCAATCCGCGGCGGACGACGCATCCGGGATGGCGGCGGTTTCCCAACCTGTTGGCGGAGGCGATGTTGACGGGGCCGGGGCAGGCGTTGGTGGCGGATATCACCTATATCTTCACCGAGCGAGGGCATCGGTATCTGTTTGTGGTGATGGATGCGTACTCCCGGTATCTGGTGGGCTGGGCGTTGTCGGGCTCGCTGGGGGTGGAAGGGGCGTTGGCGGCCTTGGCCATGGCGCTCCAGGGGCCTGGGCCTTTGCAGGCGGGTTGCATCCATCATTCGGACCATGGCGTGCAGTACACGGCCCGGGCCTATCAGGAAGCCTTACAACAGGCGGGATTACGGCCCAGCATGGGGCAAGTGGGGAATGCGTATGACAATGCCTTGGCCGAGCGGGTGATAGGGACGCTCAAAAATGAGTATGGCATCGAAGGGCCGTTTGTGGACCAAAAGCAGGCGCGCGAAGTCATTGAGGAGGCGATTTACCTGTACAATCACGACCGTCCGCATTGGAGTTTGGGGCTGGTAACCCCCTATGAAGTTCATGTTATGTCAGAGGCGGGGAAGATTAAAGTGTAAACCTTTTTCCGGACGGGTCATGCGAGGCGAGGGCCTCGGCACGCGGGATGCCTTTATCGCGCTCCCCAGTCCCGCGCTTCTTCCATGTTCCCCGGGTGTGCCCCTCGCCCCCGCGCGGGTGGGGCGCTGAGAGGTGTAGGCTACGGCGTGGGGCCGGGTTGTATTCGCTGCTGCACCACCAGGGGCGGCGTGCCGGGGTGGGCGAAACGGTACCGCAGGTGGGCTTTCAGGCCGGGCACATCCAGCCAGGTGTAAAAGCGCAAGATGCGCTGGTGCGTTTGGGTGGGGAAGATGCGGCGGATGGACGGACCATAGTGACGGCCCGGCTCGGGCATTTGCACCGCGGTGATCCGGCCTTGAGGGTCCAGGTGCAGCAACGCGGGCATGCTCACGGCCATGTAGCGTTCCTGGTGCACATCGGTGGCGCAAAAGGCCCACACGGTGAGGGCCGTGGGCGTGGCATCGAGCACCACCCATTCGCACAGGCCCGGCTCGTCGGGGGGTGGGCGCAACACGGCCTGCACCAGCG